>JADZBJ010000462.1 GCA_020852155.1 Saprospiraceae bacterium
CCAATTTCCATCACCGAGTTCATATCGTGGGTATTGATGATGGTCGTGATGTTGTTTTCCAGGGTAATGCTGCGGATCAGTTCGTCAATGACGATGCTGGTTTTGGGGTCGAGGCCTGAGTTCGGTTCGTCGCAGAACAGGTATTTCGGGTTCAGCACAATGGCGCGGGCGATACCAACGCGTTTTTGCATACCGCCCGACAGTTCGGAGGGGAATTTCTTGTTGTTACCGGCCAGACCTACGCGTTCCAGGCAATGATTGACCTGCTCCAGTTTCTGTTTGGGCGTCATGGTGGTGAACATATCCAGCGGGAAACGGATATTTTCTTCCACGGTGAGCGAGTCAAACAACGCTGACCCTTGAAACAGCATACCAATTTTCATTCGGATGCCGCGAACCGCTTTTTTGTCCAGGTTGGTGAAATTGACATCATCGTACCAGACAGACCCGCTGCTGGGCGTTTGAAGGCCAACCAGAATTTTGAGCAATACGGTTTTTCCAGCGCCCGAACGGCCGATAATCAGGTTGGTTTTCCCGGACTCGAAAGTGAAATCAATCCCTTTGAGTACTTGTTGTTGACCAAATGTCTTGATGATTGTATCGGCTCGGATCATGAAATAGGGTATGTTGCAGATTTGGGTAACCAGCGCAAATGTGGGGCGTTTTTTTGAGAAAAAGTAATTCTCCTGCCTATTGACAAGCTTTGGCAGCGCCGGCAAATATGGCAACCCAGACTAATCCTTTAGCCAGAAAAAATAAAAAACCGGCTACGCCTAACCTTTTTATCCAGGCTTTGGCATTGCGTTTTTCCCGATTGGGGTCGTGATTATTCGGGTTCGGTGTGTGTGATGCAGACATCAATAGTATAACAGCGTTAAGTTTGCGTTTCAACAAAAACTAGTTCAAAAAGATGTCATTTACCAGTATAAAAATTATAGCCGTTCTGACCATTGCTTTCCTCTGGATATCATGTAAGCATGACCCTGCCTTTCAGCCAACCCCCGAACCGGTGGTTGTAGATACCCTGTGCGATCCGAATGAAGTGTATTTTCAGAATGATGTTTTACCAATTCTGATTTCTAACTGCACACAGTCGGGCTGCCACAACGAGCAAGACCAGGCCGAAGATATTGTTCTGACTTCCTATGATCAACTGGCCGCAAGTATGCCGGATTTTCAGGATAAAAACTGGAACAAAAACGAATTAATAGAAGTATTGGTGGATAGCGACCCTGAAGACCGTATGCCGCTCGACGCACCGCCTTTGCCCACTGCTCAAATTGACTTATTGAAACGCTGGATTGAGCAAGGAGCAAAAAATAGTGAATGCAATGAAAACAGCACCGGAAATTGTGACACCACATCTGTTAAATTCAGCACCTTCGTGCAGCCGTTGATCCAACAAAGATGCCTGGGTTGCCATAACGGGAATAACCCTCAGGGTGGCGTATCATTGAACACTTACGCTGCCGTGCAAACATCAGCCCTGAATGGCAAATTGTATGGTTCCCTGATTGCAGCATCCAACTGGATGCCCAAAGGGGGACAAAGACTCAATGACTGCAATTTGGCCAAAGTCAAAAAATGGATAAACGACGGCGCTAAAAACGATTGACCTGATTTCTGTTTTCAAATATCACTTTTTAATGAAACATCTGATTTTTTTCGCTGCCTTCGTCCTCCTGACAACCACACTGACTACGCTGACCACAGGTTGCTACTATGACAATGAACAAGACTTGTACGGTGTAACCTCCTGCGATACGCTCAACAAGCGGTACAGTGTCGAAATCACTAAAATACTGGCCGACAATTGCAATGAATGCCACGTGCCTTCCAGCGGTAGTTATGTAGATATCGCCATTGACAACTACGATGCCGTAAACGGGTATGTTCAGGATGGTAAATTGCTCAAACGCATCAACGACAGCAGCAACCCTATGCCACCGGCCGGCCTGATGTCTGAATGCGATCGCGCGGCGATTCAGGCCTGGATTAATGCCGGAGCGCTTAACAACTAATTTCTAACTTGATCCAATTATGAAAAAAGCAATTTGGGTTTTACTCGCCGCCGGACTTATCGGAGCAGTTGTTGGTTACTATATGTGGAATAAACCGCATAAAGACATGGCCGCTGCCAAAGCAGATGAAAGCGTCGAAGCCACAGCGCTCTACCAGGCATTTGAAGCAGACGAAAATGCAGCCAATGCAAAATATCTCGGTAAAACAGTGGCTGTCACTGGCGCTGTAAAATCTGTGGCTAAATCTGCCGAATCCATCACCAAAGTAACCCTGGATACCGGCGCTGATTTCGGTGTCGTCTGTGAATTGAGCACTACTGCCGAACATGCCAGAACAGACTTCCCTGTCGGCGAAAAAGTAACATTCAAGGGGCAGTGCGACGGCTACAACTTCGACGTCCAACTTTCCCGTTGCGTGGAGGCTAAATAGTTTGAAATAGTTTGAAGTTGTTAGAATGCTCGCTGGCGCTCGCGTTTGAAATAGTTTGAAGTTGTTAGAATGCTCGCTGGCGCTCGCGTTTGAAATAGTTTGAAATAGTTAGAATGGCGCTGGCGCGCTGTTTGAAGTTGTTAGAATGCTCGCTGGCGCTCGCGTTTGAAATAGTTTGATATGGTTTGAATGGCGCTGACGCGCCGTTTGAAATTGTTTAATTAGTTGTTATTCAATTAATTAAGTTAAATTTTTTCAAACGTTTTACCCGCGGGCAACAACCGCAAAATTGTTTCAGTTCTAACCACATCAAACAATTTCAAACCACATCAAACGGCGCGCAAGCGCTATTCAAACCACATCAAACGCGAGCGCCAGCGAGCAATCAAACAACTTCAAACCACATCAAACAACTTCAAACGCGAGCGCCAGCGAGCAATCAAACTACATCAAACTACATCAAACAACTTCAAACGCGAGCGCCAGCGAGCAATCAAACAATTTCAAACCACATCAAACCACATCAAACGGCGCGCAAGCGCCATTCAAACAACATCATTTTATGGTTAAGCAACTGTTTTTCCTTCTCTTTTTGGTCGTTTTGGCCACGCCTGCCATGGCGCAGAAGTATTTCACTTCCGATGGCAAAATCAAATTTTCATCAGACACGCCATTGCGGAAAATTGAAGGCACAACCAACAGTGCTTCTTGCGCATTGGAGACTTCAAGCGGTCAAATGGCTTGGCGTGTGCTCGTTAAGGGTTTTAAATTCGAAAAAGCCCTGATGGAAGAGCACTTCAATGAAAACTACATGGAGTCTGAAAAGTACCCCAAGGCTGTATTCACAGGGACCATCACCAACCTCAATGAAATTGATTTCAAAAAAGACGGCACTTACAACGCCGTGGTATCTGGCAATATGGAAATTCACGGTGTGAAAAAGCCGCTGACAACCAATGGCGCTCTGACGGTAAAAGGTGGTAGCGTCCGCCTGAATGCCGGCTTCAAAGTCGCCTGTGCAGATTACAATATTGACATTCCGTCAGTAGTGCGAGATGAAATCGCCAAGGAAATCAATGTTTTGGTAGATGCTACGCTGACACCAAAACAGTAAATGTTTTTTGGCTGACGTTCATCGTCAACTATTTTCCTCCCGGGCCGGATGAGCATTTGCTTGTCCGGCCGTTTTTTTAATGTACTGCGAAAGACGGTAGTATGCCTGTCGAAACTGGTGTTATAACCACCCCCTCGATTAAACCATTATGTCCTGACAATATTTAGGAGAAAGTTGTCGTAAAACTGCACTTCTAATATTGCCACAGCAATGAAACAACAACCTAAAAACAGGCGTAAACGGGTACTCCGTTGGGTATTGGGCATTTTATTGATGCTATTTTATGTAGTCATCAGTATGACTCCAGTTAACATGCTTTTGCCGCACAACCGTTCACCCTATGTTTACAGTGCAGATAACAATGAATATTGTGAATTTGAATTAGGAAAGGCGCAAGACCCATATGGGCGAGTATTAAGCGGTTTTGAAGCCTATAAATTGAAAAAAGGCAATCCCAGTTTGCAGTTATACCGCTGTTTCAAGCCCGACTGGTGGCAAATATGGAACTGGCCGGATTTTTTGGTTCACAATCGCTGGTATCTGCCGTATAACCCGGATTGCGAAGAATGCCTAAAGTGGTATCGGCCTCGTGAACGAATGCAAAATAAGGTGAATTAGATCGGGCCTGTCAATACCCACTATATTTTCCCGCAGAGGCCGCAGAAAATCTGCGTTATCTGCGCTTTTATCTGCGAAATCTGCGGGAAATATAATTCGGCGTGCCTGTCGAAACTGGTGTTTCGACTATACGATGGCGCCGTAGAGGTCGTATTCTTCTGCCGACGTAATGCGTACCTGAGCGAAATCGCCTAACCGGGCGTAATTACCCTTGATCGGTACCAATACTTCATTGTCCACTTCCGGCGAATCAAACTCCGTACGGCCGATATAATGCTGGCCTTCCTGACGGTCAAACAAGACCTTGAAAGTCTGACCAATTTTGGCGGTGTTTTTCTCTAATGAAATTTCCTGCTGCACTTCCATCAGGCGCTGCGCGCGTTCCTCTTTCACTTCCGCCGGAATATCGTCGGGCATATCATAAGCGCGCGTATTCTCTTCATGCGAATACTGAAACACGCCTACACGCTCAAAACGCTGTTCCCGGACAAAATCCAGCAACTCTTCAAAAGCCTCCTCCGTCTCGCCGGGGTGACCCACCAAAAACGTCGTGCGTAGGGCAATGCCAGGCACTTTTTCGCGAATTTTAGCCAGTAATTCAGTCGTTTCAGCGCGGGTAATCTGTCGGCGCATGGCATCCAGCACAGCGTCGGAAGCATGTTGCAGCGGAATGTCTAAGTAGTTGCAGATGTTAGGGCGGGCAGCCATGACATCCAGTATTTCAAGCGGGAACTTGCTTGGATAGGCATAGTGCAGGCGAATCCATTCAATGCCTTCCACATCAGCCAGGGCATTCAGCAGGCGCGGCAATTCGCGCTCTTTGTACAAATCGAGGCCGTAGTAGGTC
>JADZBJ010000463.1 GCA_020852155.1 Saprospiraceae bacterium
ATGGGTACGTCATTGACAAAATTCTCGAAGGGGTCTTCCGAACTGTCACCCACCATTTCGATGGTCATAAATACCCATGAAATGACGGTTGTAAACGGGATGACCAGCCAGATAAAACTTTCGCCTAGTTTTTCAAACTCCATGACCAGTGCAAGCGGGAGCATCAGGACGAATATCCAGGTGAATATTTTACTAAAATAAGCGTACTGGCGCGGAAAAGGCGTGTTTTTAATGCGTTCGCAGCGACCTTGTTCATTGTAAAATTCGCGCAGCGTATTCATCATTTCCATGTGCCGGAAATCATCCGTCAGGCTTTGTTTTTCCATCAGATGCTTCAAATCCTCGCCCTGCTGTCGGATAATCTGCGCTGGCATATTTTGAACAGTCGTCAGTTTTTCATACTCCTGTATATCCAGAAACGGTTTTACTTCCTGCTCCCAGTGCGCTCTTTCCGGGCTTCCAAAATGATAATTTTTGATGGCGCCGTGATAATTAATGCTGAATGTGGTCGGCTTTCGAAGTTGGAGCCGCAAGGCATTGATAAAGGCTAAATACCTGTAAATCAATCTTTTTTGAATGTTGTAAATTTCAGAATCGCTTAGATTGGTTGGTGTAAAGCCATTGGAAATAAAGCTCATCACCTGATTGCCCCAGGTGCGGCTGTTGTTCACAATACCTCCCCATGCCGTACGCGCTTCCCAGAATCGGTCGTAGCTCTGGTTGTTCTTGAAACCCAGGTAAAATGAAACAGCGATACCAATCGTGCTGACCGGCGCAAAAGGGATCGCCAGATTTAGCCCCCGCATGTGAAAAAACATGTGAATCAATACGACGAGCGTACTCCAAAAAATGTAAAACAGGACGTATTTCCAGGCGAAAGAGAAGATAATTCGCCAACTAAGGTTACGAATAATATACATGAGGGCGAAGGTAAATGGTTTCTACTTCTTCACAACGGAGATAATCTCGCCTGACGACAAGCGTGTAATAATGGTATCTCCATCCAGCAGCAATTCCGGGTCGGTCATTATTTTGCCGGCTTTGAGCGTCATCGAATAACCGCGTTTCAGGATGGTTTGCGGCGAAAGCGAATGCAACAGTTTTTCGGTTTGTATCAGATTTTGCTTCAAACGCTGCATGTGCCAGGATGCCAACACGGGTAATTGTTGTTCGATATGGGCGAGTTGTTCGCGAGTTTGCGTGAGTTTGCGGTCGCTAATCAGGTGCAACCACTTTTCCTGCTGCGTCAGGGCCGCCTCCAGACCTTTGATGCGCCATTGAGCAGCCAATTGTATCTGTTGCGCGGTTTGCATCAGGCGATTTTCAAAAAACAGGTTGTGCTGAATGATGGCTTCCGCCACAGCCGTTGGAGTCTTTAAAGCCATAAAAGCCACTTTATCCAACACTGAATCGTCGGTTTCATGGCCAATACCTGTCAAAACAGGCAAATTCAGGTGTGCCGCTGCGCGGGCCATTTCATAGCCGTCAAATACAGACAAATCCAGTTTGCTGCCGCCGCCCCGGATGACGACGACACAATCGAATGCATATTTGGCCTGAGCAATCCGTTCAAATGCATCAATGATCTCCATTTCGGCATTTTTACCCTGAACGGCCACGTCAAACAAGACTGTTTCGATGCGGTAGTCAAAAGCGTTGTTTTCAAGTTGATCCATGAAATCGGCCAGACCGGCAGCCGTCGAAGAACTGACCACCGCAATGCGTTGCAATACTGGCTTCAGTTGTAACTGTTTGTTGCGCTCCAACAGCCCGTCTGTCTGAAGTCGTTGAAGGGTTTGTCGGCGCTGGAGTTCCAGCAAACCCAGGGTATAGGCAGCGTCAACATCCTGAATATGCAGCCGATAGCCGTATTTGATGTGAAAATCCACCCGCACCTGCATCCGCAAAGTAAGTCCGGCCTGAAGCAAATCAGGCAGATTCAGGTCTGGCGTCCGCAAAAGTCGCCGGAAATCCGAGGCCCAAAGAATGGCTTCGGCCTGCGCGAGCGTTTCGTCTGATTCGTCGCTTTTTTGCACCAAACTGATATAATAATGGCCACGCGACAAGGCGCAATGCGCAATTTCAGCAGAAATCCAGACTGGTTCTGTGAAATTCAGCGCAACGGCTCGTTGCACATGTTCATTCAAGTCAAAAAGCGAATAGGTCATTTCTTGCTGCGTCGTTGCCTGCAAAATAACATCATCTTTAAATTCCCGTCAGACTATTTACTTTTGCTCCTGCAAATTCACCACACCACCGCCAGTAAAGAGATTATCCGGGATTTCAGGATGGAGATGAAAAGGGCCGTTACAGGCCAGGCGAGAAAAACCCCGGATAACTTCAAGCAGCGTTCACTCTTTGAAAAACAACCTGACATTATGAGCCAAACCGATCATTACCACAACGACAACCTGCAGCTGATTCGCCAAAGCGCCAGAGATTTTGCTGAAACACATATTCGTCCGTATGTCATGGAATGGGACGAGAGCCAGTATTTCCCTATTGAACTATTTCATGAAATGGGTCATCATGGATTTCTGGGCGTGCTGGTACCCGAACAATACGGCGGCGCAGGGCTGGGTTATCAGGAATACGTTACCATTATTGAAGAAATCGCCAAGGTGTGCGGCTCCATCGGCCTGAGTGTAGCAGCGCATAATTCCTTGTGCACCAATCATATACTTTCTTTTGGATCTGACTATATCAAAGAAAAGTTTCTCCCGCGCCTGGCAACAGGAAAATGCGTAGGCGCCTGGGGATTGACAGAACCCAATACCGGCTCTGACGCCATGCGTATGCAATGCGTGGCCACCAAAGACGGCGACCATTGGGTGCTGAACGGCACCAAATGCTGGATCACCCACGGCATCAGCGGCGAAGTGGCCGTTGTTATCGTTCGCACGGGCGAACTGCTTGACAGCCGCGGCATGACGGCTTTTGTAGTCGAACGCGGCACGCCGGGTTTTAAAGCCGGTAAAAAAGAAAACAAACTCGGTATGCGCGCCAGCGAAACGGCGGAAATGATTTTCGATAACTGCCGCATTCCTGATAGCCATGTGCTGGGCGAAGTGGGCGACGGATTTATCCAGGCTATGAAAATTCTGGATGGCGGCCGTATATCTATTGCAGCTTTGTCAATGGGTATTGCCAAAGGCGCTTATGAAGCCTCTGTGAAATATTCCAAAGAGCGCCATCAATTTGGCCACCCGATCAGTCAATTTCAGGCCATCTCCTTCAAACTGGCAGATATGGCGACCAAAATCGAGGCCTCCGAATTGCTCATCCGCCAGGCGGCGTACTTGAAAAACGCCCATGAAAAATGCACCAAACAGGCGGCCATGGCGAAATATTATGCCTCGGAAGTGAGTGTACAAGTGAGCACAGAAGCCGTCCAGATCTTTGGCGGATATGGCTATACCAAGGATTTTCCGGTTGAAAAGTTCTACCGCGACTCAAAATTATGCACCATCGGCGAGGGCACTTCTGAAGTTCAGAAATTAGTCATTGCCCGTGAAGCGTTGCGCGGATAAACTTTGCCGGAAAAATACTCCGTTTAATAGTTAATCAATACCGCTTTCTAAAAGATCATTTTTTAACAATCCAACTACGTGACCAAGTTGTCGGTATAGCGTCTTTTTAACTGTTTTCAAAAAGATGATAACAGCGTGGCAACGATTTGATACATTTTTTGTGTCTTTGCATTGATTTTAACCGTTGACCTCTTTACCATATCTTCTAACGTGACAGCACCTGCCACGCTCAAGCGCAAGACGGAATACACTGATTCGGAACTGATCGCGCTTTTCTTGCGTGAACAGAACCCGAATCATTTTACCCTTCTTTATCGCAGGTATGCCGGTAAAGTGTTCGCTAAATGTATTTCGATGCTTGGCGACGAAGGGCAAGCCCGAGATGCCACGCAAGACATTTTTATTAAAGTAACGCTCAATCTTTCCAAATTCACCGAGCAATCCTCCTTTTCAACATGGTTGTATTCCATTACTTACAACTATTGTATTGACCTGATTCGAAAGCGCAAAAAGATGCCCATGGTCTTCGCGGAAGACATGAGCAAAGTGAGCAAGGAAACTGAAGTCGAGATACCGGATAGCGTGATTCTGGAAATGGAAACCAAGCGCCTCGAACATGTCATGGAACAGCTTCCACCTGCTGACAAAGCCATTCTGTTGATGAAGTATGCTGACGATCTGTCCATTAAAGACATCAGCGAAGTGTTGGATAAAACCGAAAGCGCCATTAAAATGCAAATCATGCGCGCTAAACACAAAGCTCAAAGCATTTATACTTCCATATACGGACGTGACAACATATCATAATCCGCCCAAAAACACCATTTTATTACCTGGCATTTCGCCATCAAACACTAATCCACATGGTCAACAACTTAAAAAAATTACAGGCCGATCGGGAGGCCATGCTCCCTCCTGAACTCGAAAACCGAATCTCCAGACATCTCGGCGCTATGGCTGGTTTTGGAAAGGTTGTTGAACTATTCGTTCCAAACGCCTTGCAAACCGTTGTACGCCTGATCGGCGGAGAAGATTTACCCTGTTTCAAACGGAGTCAATACCGCGACGAACTCAGGCACGAACCAGAATGGAGAACACCGCCTAAACCAGGCAACCCCGGCGTACCGAAATCTGAATAACGACCACCCCTGAAATCATCCCCCCACAAAAACGAACAAGTATCATCTTCCTTTTGAGAGAGTAATGGACGCATATACCACTGGCCCGATTGGGCAACTTTTCAGTCAGTTTTCCGCATTTTTCCCCAGATTAATCGGGGCCTTGACTGTCTTGTTAATCGGTTATCTGCTGGCGCGCCTAGTACGCAAGCTGTTAAGTACCCTGTTGCAAAAGGTCGGTATTGATCGTTTGGGTGAAACCCTGAACGATATTGATATTATCCAAAAAACCGGCGTTAAAATCCAGTTTTCGAATATACTGGCTCAATTGGTGTATTTTGTAATGATGCTTATTTTCATCATTGCTGCGACTGAAGCGCTGGGCGTTTCAGCGATTACACAATTAGTCACCGATTTCCTGAATTACTTGCCGGCGCTTTTCTCGGCGGGTATCGTACTTCTGGCAGGCATTTATCTGGCTGACTTGCTCCGTTCCGCTGTAAAAACGTTATTGGGGTCAATCGGCATTCCTTCTGCCGGTTTAATTTCTTCTGTCGTTTTCTACTTCCTCTTTGTTACCATTGCTGTCAGCGCGCTGACGCAGGCAAAAATTGCCACTGACTTTATTTCCAATAACCTCACTGTCATCGTTGGCGCTGTCTCGGCTGCCTTCGCGCTGGGTTATGGTATTGCCAGCCGCGATTTGATGTCCAATTATCTGGCCGGTCAATACAACAAAAACAAGGTGAGGGTCGGCGATGATATCCGCATCATCGGCGTACGCGGCAAGGTGGTTATGATTGATGCGACCTCGCTCATTCTTCAAACCGACGACCGGGCTATTGTCATTCCACTCGGTAAACTAACGACCGAAAAAGTGGAGATTTTCTATCCTGATCCACAAGAAGAAAATTTGCTGGAACCTAAAGTTTAGACGACCTTTTTAAAACGTTTTCCTCCACTTAATTTACGTTTTAACACCATTCAGCGCATTTTCAATACTGAATGGTAACACCATATACATGTTGTTTGTAGCCGGTACCAACCGGTTGCAGCACTTGCTGTCATCTCATCCTTTTTTTAATTCAAAACAAATTTGCACTCGTATGAAGCAATTTATCTCATTTCTTCTTGCATTTGCCTTTCTGAATGCAGCCTTTGCTCAGAAAGATCCGACTCAAATGACAGACAAGCGTATAGATGAAGTATCCTCTGCGCTTAAGAAAGACGCCAACGGCTGGAAACGCGGCGGCGACCTTGGCATTAACCTGTCTGGTCTGGGTATCCTGAATCCACGCCTGAGCGATGGTGCTAATCAGCTGGGTCTGGGCGGTATCATCAACCTGTTTGCCAACCAGAAAGGCACGAAAGCATTCTGGGAAAACTCGGCGCTGTTACAACTCGGCGCTCTGCGCACTGGTGGCAAAGACAATCCATTTGCTAAAAACGGCGATATTTTCAGGTTGAATTCTACCTGGGGTTATGCTGTTTCCGGCGAAAAACTGTTCGTTGCTATTGATGGCCGCGTTGAAACGCCTATGCTGAAAACTTATCAGTACAACAGCCTGCGCGTAGCCACTAACCTCGGCGATACACTCCCGCTGATTTCTCAACTGTTCTCACCAGTGAGCTTCATGCTGGCGCCAGGCATGGTGTACAAACCCAATGCCGACTGGTCGTTCTTTGTTTCTCCTGTTGCTGCCGACCTGATTTATGTAGCCAACGACGATCTTGCTAAACTGGCTGGCGAACCACTGGGTAACGAAAATGGCAAAAACAGCCGTATGCTGATCGGCCCTTCGCTCCGTGCCAAGTACACGAAAAAATTCCTGAGCGAGCGCATTGCGTTCAACTCATCATTTGGCTGGAACGGCAACTACAAAGACGGACTGAACGGTCGTGCATTGTGGGCTAATCAGATGAATATCCAGCTTTTCAAAGGCTTCGGCCTGAAACTGACCGGCGAAGCGTTCTACGACCACTACCAACTGGCTACGCTCAATGCCGGTGAAACGGATGAACGCCTGGGCTACGGCACTACTTACCGCGGTGGCTGGTTCCTGACCTATGGCCGTATTTTCTAAGCGATTATCAAGCCATATTCAATAAAAAAGCGGCTTGTTCCAACATTCGGAACAGGCCGCTTTTTTATTGCGTAAATGCGTGAATGAGTGAATGAGTTTGTGAATGCGGGAATGAGTGAATGAGTGAATGAGTGAATGATTTTGCTGATCTATGCAAGCAAAATCATTCATTCACTCATTCGCTCATTCACGCATTAAATATCAAAAACGTATCCTTCGCTTAAAAACTGGTCGTATTTAGCACGGTCAAAGCGATAGAGTTTGGCGGGGCGGTGCGCCACGCCTTCCTGCATTTCTTCGCACTGAACGAGCAACTCCATCGAAAGGATTTTTTTTCGGAAATTACGCTTGTCAAGGCCTTTATCTTTGGGCAGGGCCAGGATAGATTCGTACAGGTGTTGCAGTTCCGTCAGTGTAAATTTTTGCGGCAGCAATTCAAAACCTACCGGGCCTGTGCGCACTTTGCGTTGGAGGCGACGCAGGCAACTGGCGAGGATTTCATTGTGGTCAAACGCCAGTTCGCCTACTTCCATCACAGAATGCCATTGAGCGGTTTGCGCGAAAGAAGAAGGCGTCAGTTTGAAATTGCTGATTTTAATCAACGAGTAATAGGCGACCGTGATAACCCGCCCCAAGGGGTGACGATTGACTGCGCCAAATGTTTTTACCTGTTCCAGATAAACGCCTCGCAGGCCGGTCAGTTGTTCAAGTACACGCCCTGCCGCGCTGTCGAGATCCTCGTTGGGATAGACCAGGTCGCCGGGCAAAGCCCATTTGTCTTGAAACGGTTGCTGCCCACGTCGGATGAGCAGAATTTTCAAATCCCCGCTGTCAAAACCAAAAATAACATTATCTACGGAAAAAGCCGATTTAAAAAAACTTTCGACTTCACTCATATTTTTTGTCAGTGTATAGTTCGGCGCGAAAAATACGGACTTATTGTAAGCCGCACACTTAATCATTAAATTTTTATCAAAAACTACCTCATTTTTGCATTCAACATAAAATACCCGACATGCACTATAGAGGTTGTTTGAATTTCCCTCACTGGCTCAAAAAGGCATCTTTTGCTGCCATCTTTCCCTTATTTTTCAGGCTGAAACTCCCGCTTCACCCCGAAAAACAAGGATCGGCTATCGCCAAAATCTGCTCATTTTGAATCCAGCAGAGAAATTTAAACAACCTCTAAGAAAAGCCGAATTCCGGCAGTAATTTTGCAGGAGTTTCCCCAGCTTACGCATCATCCTTTGAATAACCACATCCCACATGCAGATTGACCTTGCAGCGCACATCGAGAAACTGCTTTTTTTGCACGACACGCTCGTTATTCCCGGTTTTGGCGGTTTTACCGCTACGGCAACATCTGCTTCGGCGGATTATGCAGGTGGCACAGTTAATCCACCATCCAAAACGCTTGCATTTAGCGAGAACCTGACGATTGATGACGGATTCCTGATTGAAGACATTGTTCACACGACTGGCATCAGTCAGGAAGAGGCCCGCGAACTGGTTGTGGATTTTGTGAATAAAACGCGCCAGTTACTGGACCAGCGCGAGATTGTAACCCTTCCGGGCGTGGGGCGGCTGTACAAGAACTATATGCAAAAAATTCAGTTCTTACCAGACACCGCCAATTTCAATGTTGCATCCTACGGCCTGCCACCTGTTCAGTTTTCACCCATTTCCAGGGCGAAAGAGGGAGACAAACCATCAGAAACACACGCAAATCCCGCTGCGAACATGGCTTCTGGGAATGTTCAGTCGGTACCTGCAACAGATTTGCCCAGCGCGCCAACCGTTTTACCAGAGCATGCCAAAGGCGATAATCCCTGGGGGCTTGGCTTGGCGGTGCTGGTACTCATTGCTGCTGTAACCGGGGGCATTATCGTCTGGAAAAACCGTAAAGCAGAAGATGTCAAGGTGAATGAATCACCCAAAAACGAGATAGCCACAACAATACCGGAAAAGCCGGCAGCCAAAGAAGAAACAACCCAACAGGAAGAATCGCCCAAAACC
>JADZBJ010000464.1 GCA_020852155.1 Saprospiraceae bacterium
ATTGTTCGACGGCCACCGACGACGGGAATTGCAAACCGGGTTGGTACCAGTCAGGAATCTTGTTTTTTATTTTTTGTAAACTGCTCACCCATTGGGCGGCTTCGCTCATTGAAACATCCGGGAACTTGTCGCGCAGCAGTGCCAACCCGTGCGGGTCGTGGTCGCGGTGTTGCCAGACAAATTGTTCAAGAGAGCGATGCGCATCAGGCATAGGTAGCCACCAGGTCCTTCAACTGTTGAAGATATTGTTGTTTGGACTGCTCGCGCAATTGTTGATTGGTGCGCGTATGAAATTTGTGCGCTGTCAGAAAACTGACCTGAAGGCGGTTCCAGGCAAACTCATCGGTGATGAGGTGATATTCCTGTAATTCATGGAACAGCGTTTCGCCAATTTTCCAGAAATCACCTCGGCCCAGATAATCCAGGTCTGCATCACAAATAATTTGTTCCAGCAAATTGGTGGGCGACTGCGGAATTTTGGTCGCCATGATCATTCCGCAAATTTTTTCAATTTGTATTTCAGAATAACCGAAAGCCGGCAATTGGTCGCGCACTAACAAACAACCTTCGGCTTCATGGCCGGCATGTTTATCTTTCAAAAAACCGGCATCGTGATATATAGCCGCTGTTTTGAGCAGCATCAGATCCTCGCGTCCTACGCCTTCAGTGGCTGCAATTTTAGTGGCCATGCGCAGGACGTCCATCGTGTGATGGAGCCCGTGATACAGCAGATGCGGTGAAAGTCCCGCCCTCAGCTGCCCTATAAGGTTGTGCTTGGCTGCGCGATAATTCATACTGCTGCAAAGAACGCCGTTTTGCGCGCATTATTTAAATACTTGACGTACGTTTGTGATCCTTTTTTCTCACTTTCAAAAACTGCTTATTTTTCATGGAATTAATGGATGTTCTCAAGGGCCAGTTGTCTGACGATATGTTGGGTCAACTCAGTCAATATATCGGTGCTGAACCACAGCAAACTGCTTCGGCAGCCGAAGGCATTTTTGCTACGTTACTGGGTGGTTTGGCCAATAATGCCAGCAACGAAAACGGCTTGTCTGCATTGGGCAATGCCCTCGACCGCGACCACGACGGCTCTATGCTGGACGACCTCATGGGTATGGTCGGCGGTATGATGCAGGGCGGCCAGGCTACCGGCGCTACCAATGGTCTGGGTATTCTGGGTCATATCCTGGGCGATCGTCAGGAAACGGCTGCTGAACAAATTGGTCAGTCCAGCGGTTTGAACATGAGCCAGGTAATGAAACTGATGCCAATCCTCGCGCCAATCCTGATGAACGTTTTGGGTCGCGCCAAAAGCCAGGGCAACCTGGGCCTCGGCGATCTGGCTGGTGTTTTGATGGGTTCTGCACAGCAGGCTCAACAGGGCGGCATGGGCGATTTGATCGGCGCAGTACTCGGTTCAGTATTGGGTGGTCAACAAGCGCCTCAACAATCCGCAGGCGGAGGCCTGTTGGGTTCTGTGTTGGGCGGCATTTTTGGCCGTCGATAATATGTCCTAACAAAACGAAAGCCATAGCCGATCAATACCGGCTATGGCTTTTCTATTTACTTCCATCAGCATTGATTCTAAAAATGAGAATTTCAGGCTTAATCGTTGCGCTGTTGTTTATGTCTTTCACAACAGCATCTGACCAAACACCAACCTTGCGTTTGGCATTGCTCAAATACGCCGGTGGCGGCGACTGGTACAACGACGTCAATTCGCTAAAAAACCTCGCCAAATTCTGCAACGAAAAACTGCGCACCAATTTCGATACTGAATATGCAACCGTCGAACCCGGCAGCGCTGACATTTTTAATTACCCGATCGTGTATGCCACAGGTCACGGTAATATGCTGTTCACCGACCTGGAAGCGCGAAATATGCGGGCGTACCTCGAAGGCGGCGGTTTCCTGATTCTGAATGACGACTTCGGACTGGATCCTTTCGTCAGGCCGGCCATGAAAAAAGTTTTCCCGGAACTGGATTTTGTAGAATTGCCGTTTAGTCACCCGATCTACCATCAGCAGTTCAACTTCAATAACGGCCTTCCAAAAATTCACGAACACGACAGCAAACCCCCACAAGGCTTTGGGCTGATTTATCAGGGGCGTCTGGTTTGTTACTATGATTTTGAAACCGACCTCGGCGACGGTTGGGATGACGTACACAACGACCCAATCGAACTCCGTACAAAAGCCCTGCAAATGGGAGCCAATATTGTTCAGTACGTTTTTGGGCAATAATCACTGACACGGTTACGAAACTTTCAATGTTTCGTAACCGTGTTTTTCCCCTTCCCTTACGCTTACGAAACTTCGAATGGTTTCGTAAGCGTTTTTTTTTATGCCCGGCGGCTGCAGTAATTCGCATAGACCAATCCGGTCAATAATGCCACAGCACCCAACTGATGCAATACGCCCAGCAATACCGGAATATGTCCTACGCAATTCAGCAGGGTAAAAATGCCGAGCAAAACCTGTACGGTCAATAAACCGGCAAGAATGGTCAGCGGGCGGCGGGCCTGTACATTTGACCAGTTTTTCCAGATAAACCAAACTGTCAATCCAGCCAGGATATAGGCGACGTTTCGATGTAAAAACTGAATCAGCGTCGGGAAAAAAGGATTGGTATCGTAGTGCGTGAAACTCTGCATATTCCAGTAAGTCGTATCAAACAGCACCGTCGGCAAGTAACTGTCGTGCATATCCGGCCAGGTCGGATACAATAACCCGGCCTTGGTGCCCGACATCAATGCGCCAAGCGCAATCTGTACAAAAGCCAGGACAACCAAATATTGCGGTAACTGCCCTTGGTAATAGCCCGGTCGCTGCGGGCGCGAGGCCATGAAATACGTCCACAACAAATGCGCATAAATAATCAGACCCAGCGACAGGTGCAGCGTCAGGTTATACGCATTCACCCAGGGGCGCTGTATCAAACCGCTAGCCACCATGATCCATCCAAAGAATCCTTCCAGACCGG
>JADZBJ010000465.1 GCA_020852155.1 Saprospiraceae bacterium
AAAAATTCACCTTTACCAACACCGATTACCAACGGGCTGCTACGACGGGCCGCAACAATTTTGCCCGGCTCGTCGCGATCCATCACGACAATGGCAAATGCACCGCGTACCTGTGTCAGCGCCTGACGTACGGCTTCTTCCAGTGGAATATTTTCGTGCGATTGAATTTCTTCCACCAGGTGAACAAGCACTTCGGTATCTGTTTCACTTTGAAAAGTATGCCCGTGACGCATCAGGGCGCTTTTCAAAACGGCGTAATTTTCAATAATGCCATTGTGAATCAATACCACTCGCCCGTCAGAGCTGCTGTGCGGGTGGGCATTAATGTCGTCGGGTTTGCCGTGCGTGGCCCAACGGGTATGCCCCATGCCAATATTGCCTGTCGTGTCTTTATCCTTGGTAAAAGCCACCAGATCGGCGACTTTACCTTTCTTTTTATACACACTCAGGCTGCCATTTTGAATGGCGACACCAGCAGAGTCATAGCCGCGATATTCAAGCCTTGTGAGGCCTTTAATCAGGATAGGAAATGCCTTTTTAGGGCCGATATAAGCGACAATTCCGCACATAGTAGGCAGGAAATTTAATGGTTGGGGGAATTGACTGACTGGTTAATTGGGGATTTGTGTAATTGGGGATTTGGTTATCTGGTGATTTGTGTAATTGGGGATTTGGTTATCTGGTTAATTAACTGATGGGCTTTAATCCCAAATAACCAGTTACACAAATAACCAAATCACCAATTAAACAATCACCAACCACACAAATCATCCCTTAATCCGGGTGTACTTGAGTTCAAGTTTCATGGGCCTGGTTGGATTTTGCGGGCCGTTGATGACAGAGCGCATGACTGACCTGATGTTGGGATAAACCGTCAGATAAATAGCACGATTTCTTTCCAGTCCTGTTTTATCATCAACAATATCCTGGAAATGCTCCGACAGGTTCATCCTGTATTCGTAATAGTCAACGCCATTGAGTGTTTTTTTGACTGGCGCGCCGCCGAAACGGGAAAAGTCAGTCTGAACGCCTGTGCCCAATGCATATATGACGTCAGGAACAAACACTTCGGTTGAGTCGGTATTATCGTAAGTGGCAAAAATTTGTTCAGCGGGCAGGAAATTGGCATTAGCGCCTGGGTCCACAGCCGTAGAGAAAACCAGTTCGGCAGCATTGACGGCAATGTTCTCGAGTTTGGAAGCATGTGGAAATTCCACTTTCATGCGCACCCCAGTCATACCCTGAATATAGCCTGTCTGGCTGGCGTCCTGATTGATGGCCTGTCCGGCTGGCGTGTTGCTGTAATCGTGCTGAAAGTTCACGAACTTACGGCTGCCATTGAAGAAGTAATCAAAAACCTTGGGCACTGTATCCTTGTGATAGTAAAGTCGGATACGGCTGTATTCTTCATTGTCAAGGTCGAAAGCCAACATCGCACCGGGATTGGTGCTTGCCGAAGTTTCAATGTGCAGGCCCTTGATTTTAGCCCAGAACAGCGAATCCTGCGTCAGGCTAAGGCTGTCCATGCCATATAACTCCTGTCCGAAAGCATCGCTCAATCGAATGCGCAGGTATGGTGCGCGTGTAGTCACCGAAAACAGGCTGTCGCGATCGGTCGGGCGCGGCAGGAAATTGGCTACTTCACCGATGGGCGTTGGGTCGTAAGCCAGTTTCTGGTTGGACTTGTAGGTGACGTCGTCGCTGACATTCAGTGTTTCTGTGAGCCTGTGCACCCGCAGGGTTTGCGGTTGCAGGGTATCGCCATAAACGCCATCCACGTCGTAGCGCAGGTACATGACCACCGAATCATACTTTGTAGTGGCCGGATCAAAATCCGGGTTAAACACGCTCAATTGGAACAGCGTATAAACGTCCGCTTTGGCTTTGCCAAAAATGGGATCATTGAGTTCTCCGCAAAGCAAGTATTCAGCGGTGCTGGCATCCATCGTCACGACTGCTGTATCGTCTTGCAGTACGGTGCACCGCATGGAGAGGGTATCCGTAAAAGAATAGTCAGCCAGTTGATCTTCAAGCAGGTCGTTGCCAAAAGGCGTGGTTTTAGTGCAAGACGACCAGGCAACCAGGGCCAACAAAGCCAGCGTCGCCGCGAAAAGGGGCAATTTTTTTATCATTATGATCATGTCAATATACAAACGCAAGAGCCTAGATGGTATGCGTTTAAGCTAAAAGGTTGCTTGAAGGCATCAAGCTTCCTGATGCTCTAATAAACCGCGGAGAAATTCGCCACTGGCGCTCAGCATATCTTCCTGCCAGTTGAGGACAGGTTTGTCAGCAACATCAGACAGGTATTCAACGTCAGAATTGATGCTTTCGCTGCCAATCATGACGGCATCGGCGTAGTGGATCGCGCCTTTATGCATGGACACCTGATCTCCTTCGCGGTAAGGCTCAAGGTCTTTTTTGGTGATGTTGTTGATGGCCGCTTTTTGTAAAAAGTGATCGCCGCCTTCAAATGCGCGCTGAGAGTCGAACAAACCGTACACCAGGCTGGAATTGGCGAAAATAGGCTCTGTTTTATAGGCTGTACGAAGGTAAAGCGGAATCAGGCTGGTCATCCAGCCGTGGCACATGACAACGTCGGGCGCCCAGCCGAATTTTTTAACCGTTTCGATAGCGCCTTTACAGAAAAAGGCAGCGCGTTCGGCATTGTCAGAAAATGGTGTTCCATTTTCGTCTTCAAAAACCATTTTCCGTTTGAAAAACTCCTCGTTGTCAAGGAAATACACTTGCAAACGAGAATTAGGCAAGGAGGCTACTTTGATCAACAGTGGATAATCATCTTCATCCACGATGATATTCATACCGGAAAGCCTGACAACTTCATGCAAGCGGTGGCGACGTTCGTTGACCACTCCAAAGCGTGGCATCAAAATGCGAAGTTCGTAGCCGGTATCATTAAAATATTTGGGCAACTTCCCTACCAATGCCGAAATGTCATTCCCTTCAGTGTAGGGCTCCATCTCCTGAGTAATCAGGAGCAAACGCTTCTTTTCCATGTATTAAAAAACAAGAACTTATGTTGGATTTGAACATTCCATGAAGGCAGTCCAACTTCGTAGCCTTCCGAAAAATCAGGTGCAAAAGTATAAAAAAACACGCGGCTCATTTGCACAAGCTTTTGCCTAAATAAATATTACACTGAAAGCAGCACTCTTAAATACCCTCAACAGGCATGGAAAACACCTTGTTCAAGACTTGAAATCGAGTAAAAATTTGCGCACATCCGCCTGAAAAGCGGCCTCGTCTTCGCGGTCAAACTCCACTTCAACGGGCAGCGCGAAAACGGGCAATTGATTTTGCCAGAGGAATGCCTGGTGCAATTCGAGGCGCATGGCGTCTTTCACCGTGGTCAAAATGACTTTGTTGGACGACTGTATCTGGTCAAAACGCTTGGCCATTTCCAGCAAATCTGTTTCACTGAAATAGTGATGATCCTCGAATTCGATGGTTTGAACCGACCTGACTTTTTGCGTCAGGTATTTCATCAGGTAATCCGTATTGGCGATGGCGCTGATGAGCAGTACATCGGTATTCAGGTCAAGCGGACGCCTCACGTCGGGGCGCAGAATGTCATAAGGATGCCCGTAGCCGTAACGCGAAAAATACACCCGCTGTCGTGGATACGGATCAATTTCGGCAATCATCCGGCGGCGCTGTATGTCGCTGAGTTCGGCAGGGCATTTGGTCACGATAATAATATCCGCCCTGCGGTACCCATGCCGCCACTCCCTCAAACGGCCCGACGGCAGCAGCCAATCGCGCGTAAAAGGGCGTTCAAATTCAGTCAGTAATATATTCAATCCGGGCGTAACGGCCAGGTGCTGATACGCGTCATCAAGCAATACACACTGGGTTTGCGGGTTGCGCTTGACCAGCTCCGGTACGCCCAGCGCCCGGCTTTCACTAACGCAAACTGGCACATCATTGAATTTCCGTTTCAATTGCAAAGGCTCGTCGCCCACCTGCAACGCATTATCAATGACGCTCAACTGCCTGAACCCAGAGGTTTCGCGGCCGTAACCGCGACTAAGTACCGAGACTTCGATGTATTGATTGAGCCACCCGACCAGGTATTCGATGTGTGGCGATTTTCCCGCGCCGCCAACGGAGAGGTTGCCTACCGAGACGACGGGCAGGTCGAACCTTACGCTGCGCAACACACCGGAACGATATAAAAGCGTGCGAATGCCGACTGCAATGCCGTACAATGCCGAAAAAGGCAGGAGCAACAATCGGATGACAATATCTTCGGACATAAGACAAAAAAAGGGTCACGCAACTGCGCGACCCTCAGGTTGTGGAGAATACCGGATTCGAACCGGTGACCTCTTGCATGCCATGCAAGCGCTCTAGCCAACTGAGCTAATCCCCCGCATTGCTTTCACTTTTTCAAAAGCGGCTGCAAAGTTAATTGATTCGCGGGGAATGAAACAAGCATCCGGGGTAAAAGTTTTTGCCTGAGCGGTTGTTTAAATTTCTCTGCTGGATTCAAAAAGAGCAGAGAATTTTAAACAACCGCTTAATTTCTGAACATTTCCGCCACTGGCGGCGCGACTTCATGTGCGGGCTTGAATGTTTGCCCCAGCATACGCGCGATGGTCGAGGCCACTTGTTTTTGCCATAATTGCATGGGCGTACGTACTTCGCCGCGGGCTGCGATTTCAGGCCCAATGGCAGCCATCCAGATTTGATCGGCGCCTTTTACGCTGGCGTTATGGTCGCGCCATTGGGATTTGACGGCATCGCCTCGCCCGTGATCGGTGGCAATCAGCAGCGAGGTTTTGCCCGCGTATTTTTTATCGCTTTGCAGGTAACGCCACAAGTCGGCAATCCACTGATCGTTTTGGCGCGCTGCGTCGAGGTACATATCATAATCGCCGGAGTGCGCAAACTCGTCGGTGTCGCCAAAGCCTATGTAACAAACCGAAGGCTGATTGGTACGGATGTATTCATCAGCAAATGCTCCGGTAAACACATCGTAGCGTTCGGCTTCCAGCCAGGGTTTGGGTTGCTGGTGTTGCAAGCGATTCAACAGGCGTTGTTGTTCGCTCATTCGGCCTTCTGTGCGGTCTTCAAAACCGGCATTGACCATGAATCCGGCGCGTTCTTCATTTAATATATAAGGGAAGACATCCCAGGAGCCAAAAGCGGCGACCTTGCCCTGATACGCGGGCTGACGATTGAGCCATTCAAAAACATTGACCGTCGGATTGGGTATTTTGGCATTGCTGTTAATGCGCGCATCGTCGGGCGCGCCGGTGAACAACTCATTATAGCCCGGATAACTGAACCATTTGCCGTTGCTGACATTTACGTTGTTCTGAACATCGCGATTGCCATAAATCTGTCCTTCGCGTTCGATGACCGACCACAGAAATGGCATCAGCCTGCGGCGGCGTTCGAGAGGGTCGGGCGTCCAGTATTTTTTAATGAAATAAGCGGTGTCGGAGGTGTATTCGGTATTAAACAACAGGCTGCTGTCCGCGCCGTGAAAGACATCCTGCCAGCGCATGCCATCCAGTGTCACGACGAATACATAACGATCGGTCTGGCTTTGAACACACGAACTGAAGGCGCCAATAAACAAGAAAAGTAAGGCTGTGGTCAGGATTGATTTCATAATTATTGTCTGTGCAAAAGGCAAATGTGCGGGTTTAAAAGCAATCCTGTACGCTCCCGGATACTCAAAAAAAAATGGCGCAAGCCTTTCGCCAGCGCCATCCAAACTGAAACCCATTTTCGTATGATAGACTCTTTTACGTCAGATTGCCTTGGTATCTGATATCATGGAGCGACTCTCAAAATATACCAGACTTGTTGCGACGGGGCACTGTTTGGCTTTTACGAGGCAACCTTTTCGCTGCAAAAGTACGCTGGCTACGAGGTTGGCATGTTTGCCGGAACATTAAGCGTTTGTAAATCTTGCGTTCTCGATATACAACATGAATAATGGTTTTGAAATGCCGTTTTTGTCGCATTTTTGAACCTGAAAAGCCGTCAGAGCATTTTTTTCAAAAAAAATTTAAAAATATTTTATTTAAAATGTTTCAATAAAAAACTTTTTGTTTATTTTTGTGCCTCGAATTTACAGGGACATAAAACAAAAATCCTGAACAACACTCAACAACACACTCTCATTCATTAACCAATTCAGCAATAAACAATGGCAGACGACAAAGAAAGCAGATTAAAATCGCTGCAAGCCACGATTGAACGCTTGGACAAGACCTACGGTAAGGGTACCATTATGCGTCTTGGCGACAAGCAGGCTATCGAAGTAGAGACCATTCCAACCGGATCGCTGGGCCTTGACCTGGCACTGGGGTGCAACGGCTTCCCAAAGGGGCGTATCATAGAAATTTACGGCCCGGAATCGTCGGGTAAAACCACCCTGGCCATTCATGCGGTTGCTGAATGCCAGAAAAAAGGCGGCATCGCTGCCATTATTGACGCAGAACACGCTTTCGACCGCTTTTATGCCGAGTCGCTGGGTGTTGACGTCAATAACCTGCTCATCAGCCAGCCGGACAACGGCGAGCAGGCGCTTGAAATCGCAGAAAATCTGATTCGCTCCGGCGCAGTGGATATTCTGGTGATTGACTCCGTTGCGGCGTTGGTGCCTCGTTCGGAAATCGAAGGCGAAATGGGCGACTCCAAAGTGGGTCTTCAGGCTCGACTCATGAGCCAGGCCATGCGAAAATTGACGGCTAATATTGGCCGGACAGGCTGCTGCTGCATCTTCATCAACCAGTTGCGTGAGAAGATCGGCGTTATGTTCGGCAACCCAGAAACAACAACCGGCGGTAACGCCCTGAAGTTCTACGCTTCAGTACGCCTTGACATCCGTAAAAGCGGCGCAGCCATGAAAGACAAAGATGGCAACGTAGTGGGTAATCAGGTAAAAGTGAAAGTGGTAAAAAACAAACTGGCGCCACCTTTCCGTATTGCTCAGTTTGACATCATTTTTGGCGAAGGCATCTCTAAAACAGGCGAAATCGTTGACATGGGCTCCGAATACGATATCCTTCAGAAAAGCGGCGCCTGGTACAGCTACAACGGCGCTAAAATTGCTCAAGGACGCGATGCTGCCAAACAATTCATGCGCGACAATCCTGAAATCGCCCTCGAACTGGAGCAAAAAATCAAGGAGCGCATCATCTCCGGTTCCTCTGCGGCCAAGCCGGCAGGTGCAAGCCTGAAGGTGGCTGGCGATGATGACAGCGAAGATGATTTTTAAACAGTTAATGTCACATTTTA
>JADZBJ010000466.1 GCA_020852155.1 Saprospiraceae bacterium
TCATTCTTCTGCTTCTTGTCGCCCTGCTGGGCCAGACTGTCGTCGCCACAGCCCAAAACAGCGCAACACAACCCGTCAATGACGCCGCTATCCGCACGGCAACCGAGGCATTGACCACCAAATACAACCTGAATGCAGATCAGGCCAAACAGATGTACACCATCCTGACGCGCAAGGAACGCAACCTGACAGAAATTGAAATTTATCGCACTTCGGATGTCGCTAAATACAACCTCAAACTTCGCTCCATCCAGGATGGCACCATGCGCAGCATTCGTCAGATATTGCACAATCGCACGCAGGTAGAAATCTGGAGCAAAACGCAGCGCGATACACGCAACCAGCGCGCGGCAAAACACAAGGAAATGTTGTCGCAAGGCGCTTCAAAAGACGCTATTACAAGCGCTGAATTAGCCATTTTCGCAGAATAATCCCAACTGTCAATTCCCGTTTATGCTCACGTTTGCCGTCAGGCTAATCCTGGAAAACTACCTCGGACATTTGTTGTTTCTTCGTCAAACCAAAAGTAACGGAGGGCAATATACCCTCGTCGGTGGCACCGTTGAAGACCATGAATTCGCGCGCGAAGCACTGGCCCGCGAAGCCTCCGAAGAAGCCGGTATTGAGGTCAATCCGGCCGATTTGCAACTTGTGCATGTGATGCACCGGCACAAACTGAAAAAGAACGAGGTTTCGCTGGTATTATATTTTAAAACAACGCAATACAGGGGAATGCCCGGTTCGCTGGAGCCTAAAAAATTCGCTGATGTAGCCTGGCTAAATCCCGACCAACTGCCTGAAGAAGTATCAAAAGCCAACCGGCATGTACTCCGGCAAATAAGATCCAACTTGATCTATTCCGAATTCCCGACCAAGACCAAAATCCTGGCATTCTGGGAACAATTCGGAATGCATTGATTTTTTGTTTTTTGGTGATTTGTTGAATTGGCTATTTGGTTATTTGTTTTTTTGGGTTATTTGTTGAATTGGTGATTTGGTTATTTCACAATTTAAACTAACAATAAAACATCTTACCAACAATTCAACAAATAACCAGTTCAACAAATAACCAAATCCAACAAAGCACCAATTCAACAAACAACCAGTTCAACAACTACACATATAAAATGGCATTCGAAGTAGAAGGCAAACTGCACCGGGTTTTTCAAACCGAGTCAAAATCTCAAAGTTTTCAAACCCGCGAATTCGTATTGGAAATTCCGGATGGCAATTATCCGCAATTGATCAAATTTCAGGCGGTACAGGACCGCTGCCGTTTGCTGGATGATTACAGCGAAGGCGAAATGGTAAAGGTTTCCTTCGACTTGCGCGGCCGCGAATGGAATGGAAAATACCTCACCAACCTGAATGCCTGGCGCATCGAACGGGCTGGCGAAGGCGGCGGCAACAGTAACAACGGTGGTGGTAATACCCGCAATACTCCGGCGCGCAGTGAGGAAAATTTCCCAAGCGACCCGTTCCCGAATTACAACGATGCTCCTCCAATGGAGACGAATGATTTGCCGTTTTAATGAATTGGTTATTTGGTTATTCGTTTATTTGGGTAAATTCTAAAAATAAACGAATAACCAAATCCTTGATCATGCATTCGTAAAAAAGTGAATTATAGCAACTGCGGAAAATAGCCTCGAAGCGATTTTCTTGACCTCCTCTGCCAGTTCATAAACTTCCATGTAATTTTTCTCATTTTCAAAGAAGCCTTTTTTATTTGCCTTTACATGTAAACTATTGGCTTTTGCACGCATTAATGTCAATTTCGCTTTCATTACATCATCATACAAACGCCCCTCTTCTTCTTTTTTCTTTTGCAAGTCAATCAATCTATTTTGCAAATCGTAAAGTGTATTAGCCGTATTCCTGAAAATATTTTCATCAATCTTAAAGGTAATGTCGTCAAAAGCAAAAAGGTCTGTGTACAACTGATTGAGCTTTTCCCTGTCAGTGTCTAATGCCTTTTTAATGGGCCTTTTTACAACCTTATCCTTTTTCTTTTCGGTCATAAAATGAATTCAAGACTGCTGCAAATCGCTTAAAATCTGCTGAAGTATTCCCAAATTTTTGATCAATTCAGTCAATACTCGCTGTAGTACTGCTCCTTCTTCTCTTAAAAATTTCGCTTTAGACTTTATCAAATCTTCCATCTTTGCTGGAAGATTATGAACTTTCCCTTGTGCTGAAATACTTGCATCTAGTGTTCTTTTTGATGAACGTAGAATGTAATCATATTTTGAGTCATATTTTTTAGCAGATTCAACTAAATCTGAAGTTATAGACTTAATTATTGAGGTATATTTGATGTAGTCGCCCGCAAACTCTGCAGAAGTGGGTGACAAATCATCTAAATTGTTTTTAACTTGTAATAAAAGCAAACTTACATATCTAAGATGTGATGGGTTTTCCAGAGGGCACTCAGGATGATTTTCGTACATGTATTGTCTAAATTCGCGATTCACTAGCATCTTTTCAAAGGATAATGAAAAAAAATCTTCAGAACGAAGGTGGTCGGCATTTAAAATTTCTGACAGCACAAAAATAACAATTTGTTTTAAATAAAAATTTATCTAATGCGAATTTACAAAAAAAAATCAATTGCCGGGAATAAGGTCCTTACATAGATGGCCTTTTGAATGTTGTAATTCCAGATTTCTAAGTTACTGGTTGATTTGTTGAACTGGTTATTTGTGGATTTGCAGCAATACAATAGCATTCAAATAACCAAATAACCAATTCAACAAATAACCAATTCAACAATTCCTCAATTCTTAAAAAACCTGAACGACTGCGAGCGACCGTTGGGGAGCGTGGCTTTGAGCAAATACAGACCCATCGGCAGTTCATCCACCATCAGGGCGTCGCGCAGGCGATGATTCACATTGCGCACACGGACGCCGGCAGCATTGAAAATCTGAACGTTAACCCGTTGCGACGCTTTTTCCCAACCGCTGAATCTGATTCGATCAGTAGCTGGATTTGGAAAAATCTGAAGATTACCTTCAAAAGACTCCGCATCAGGATTGGTGGCATTTACACCTGAAAACAACCACTGATAAGCCGCACCAAACTCCCGGCGCCAAAACCACTCCGAGTGTGCGCCATCGGCTTTCACCACAAAATTTTTCTCTCCGGGCAAAAAACCAGCGGTGTTCATGGCCGCCGACACGTCCTGCATGTCTTCGACGACATAATTGCTCTGGTTTCCATCGCCTTCCTCATCTGCGCCGGACATAAAATAAACCCGCACATCACCTTCCTTGGTGTTGGTGGCCACATGTGTCGCAGAACTCTGCCCGGCAAACCAAAAAGCCGGACTGAATATACCTGCTTTTGAAAACACGTCCTGGCGTTCGGCCAGGGCATACATCGAAATCAATCCGCCCATGCTGCTCCCCATGATGCCTGTCGCCTGACGGCCCGGCAGTGTGCGATAATGCGAATCAATATGCGGCTTGAGGGTGTTGACAATAAAATCAACGTATTCATCGCCCAGACCGCCGCCGTAAGCCGGGTTGACCCAGGGTGAATATTCATTAATACGTTCGCCGCCGCCATTGTCAATGCCGACCACGATGCAGCCAAAATTGCCCTGCTGATGCAGTTGATTCAGTGTTTCATCTACTTCCCATTCGCCGAAGGGCGCTGTACTGGCATCAAACAGGTTTTGTCCGTCGTGCATGTACAATACCGGATAACGCTTGTTAGACGTCGTGTAATCCGGCGGCAGGTAAAGCATAATACGGCGATTGCGATTCAATTGAGGCATATAAAATGCCGGATCCATGACCTGCACATTCGGAGCCGCCGTACCGCCTACGCCGGTGCCGCCCAGGTCTTCCCAACTTAAAATGCTCAGGTCGAGCGTGGTTGGCTGGCCGTTGTATTGATAGGTGCGATCGGGCAAAAATCCGCCCGTTGCGTTGCCTTCAACGGTAGCCCAACTACCCCTGGTGAATTTGAATTTCACCTCGCCCACCGCAGGCGTCAGGGTAATGCTGTAGGTTCCCTGTCCGGTTGAGGTCATGATTTTGGTCGGATCAGTCGGGTTCGAGTTGTTGAAAGTGCCAACGATATAAATATTGGCATTGGCTGGCGTGTTGGAAGGGATGGATGTGAGTTTGATGGTTAATTGCGCAAAAAGTGTCGGAGCGCACAGCAAAGCCCATAAAAGGCTTGTAAATCGGTTAAAATTCATGATGAAAGGTAAATGGTTGGTGGTAAACGGTTAGTGATTAGAGGTGAGTGATTGGAGGTTAAAGGTTAGAAAATGCCATTTTGACAGCACCAATTAAAGTTTAATGCCATTTTGGCATTTCATATTTTTCAAATTCGGTCAAAAAGACTGATTTCGGGCAATGGAACGCAGATTGTATGAAGAGGAATGTCCGCCGACGCAAAGGTCTGATAAATGTGGCGGATAGTTTTCACAACCATTTACATCACTCATTCAAATCTTAAAAAATATGACAAGCGTAGTAAAATTCCAGCCCTTCCCCGCAACCAAAGTTTTTGCCAACGGTTTACTGGATGAGTTCTTTAATCGCGGTCTGAACGAATTTATTGGCCAGGACGCCATCACTTCGCATCCGGCGGCCAACGTCACAGAAACGGCTGAAGCATTCAAGATCGAGCTGGCAGCACCTGGTTTTGACAAGCAGCATTTCTCGCTGAACATTGACAAAGATCAGTTGATTATTGCTGCTGAACGCGGTACCAAAAACGAAAAGGAAACGGCTGAAAAATTCCTTCGCCGTGAATTCCGATACGAAACTTTCAAACGCGCATTCAAACTGCCACAAATCGTGAACCAGGAAGGCATTGCCGCTGTTTATGAAAATGGCATTCTGAGCGTAACGTTGCCTAAAAAAGAAGAAGCCAAACCGGTTGTACGCACTATTGAAATAGGCTAAACCGGGAATCAGGCAACACAACAACTTGATTTTCATAAGGTTAGTTAATAGGGTTTTAGGTGTTTTCATTGAGCCGGGGCAGTAATGTCCCGGCTCTCTATTTTTATGCACCAAGCTATTCAATGCCAATTTTCAAGGATAGAGTACGCGCAAATACTTACATTTGGGCACGTATTGACCCGTTTTAAATGTCAAACCGAAATTGGCAATCGCAGCATTAACAGATTCAATACAAAGTGACCTCAAACAACGCGCGTCTGTAAAGCCTTGAAAATCAGGATATTTAATCCTGAAAACCTTCAAAATCAGGATACATATTTGCCATGAACACAAAAACCTCCCTGTTTGCCCTGCTGCTGTGCCTGACAGCCATGGCCTGTTCGTACACCCTCAAAATCAAAGACGGACGTACGGCACACGACCGAAAACAATACGCGGTCGCTATTCCGATGCTGGAAAGGGAAATACCCAAAGCGAAAACCCGACGCGAAAAAGGTCAACTGGCTTATTTGCTCGGCGATGCACTTGTGCGCACCGGACAGCATCAACGGGCTTTGCAGTGGTTCAAACTGGCGGCTGAAAACAACTACGGCGCCGATGCCCTGAAAGCCCAGGCACTAACCCTCAAACAACTGGAACAATACGCTGCCGCCCGCGACGCTTTCAAGGAACTGGGCGTTGAAATTGGTTCCTCTTTCGAATACCGAAAAGACATCGTAGCCTGTAATATCGCCGAAGGCTGGCTCAAGGAAGCCACTGGCAATGGCTGGAGTATCACCACAACAGATTTCAACAGCCCGCAAAATGACTTCGCCCCGGTGCGCTATCCCGACGGTCGCCTGGTGTTCAGCAGCGACCGAAGCATGGCCAGCGGCAAGGAAAACTATCGCTGGACCAACAACAAATTCATGGACCTGTTCATCGTCGAGCCAGACGCCGCCAGTCCACAAATATTTGATAATCAAATCAATACATCCGGCAATGAAGCGGGCGTTTGCTTTAATGCCAGTGTTACAGAAATATTTTTCAGCAGGGCTGTCAGCGCATACAAGGGAGACGACGCCTGGTGCAAAATATACACAGCCCGCCGCGACGACGCCAATGCACCCTGGAGCGACGCCGTGCCACTGCCCTTTCAAAAAGAGAAAATAAACTACGTACACCCGGCCCTCAGCAGCGACGGCCAAACCCTGTACTTCGCCTGCAACGACGCCGACGGCTGGGGCGGTTACGATATCTGGTCAGTCCGGCGCAACCCGGCTACCGAATCCGGCTGGGACGAGCCGCAACCACTCAGCCGAAGCATCAATACCACCGCCAACGAACTGTTTCCTTCCTTCGATGGCGATACACTGTATTTCGCCTCGGAAGGCCATACGGGCATGGGCGGGCTGGATATTTTCAAAAGTTATCGGCCCGACAAAAAAGCCTGGACGCCACCGCTCAACCTCAAGCCGCCCGTTAACAGCGGCGCAGATGATTTTGGTATTCTCTTCGAACCCGTCAGCCCGGCGACCAAAACAGCCAAAAACCCTGGTGATCTGTTGCGGCGTGGTTATTTGAGCAGCAACCGGCCCGGCGGCAAAGGCGGCGACGACATCTGGCGTTTCGAGCAGCGCATTGCCCCGCCCAAGCCGCCCAAAACAGATACCACAGCCGGTAAACCAGTGGTGTATAAAATGATCCTCGAAGGCTATGTCTTGGAAAAAATATTTGCCGAAAGCAACAACCCCAACGCGCGCGTATTGGGCCGAAAACCCCTCAACGGCGCTAAAGTAGTGATCGAAACCGGCGGTAAAAAACAAACCGTAACCGTCAAGGAAGACGGACTTTTCAAACTTGAACTGGCGGAAAACACCGATTATCAATTTACGGCTTCCATGGCGGAATACCTGTTAAATGGCACGCGTTTTTCCACCAAAGGCATTGCCAAAGACCCGTCAAATCCGACGCAGGTTTTTGAAGTGGAAATCGTGCTGGATCGCATTTTCCGCAACAAGGAAATTGTACTGGAAAACATTTACTACGATTACGACAAGTGGGACATCCGCCCGGATGCGGAACCAACGCTGAATGAGCTGGCGGCTGTGTTATTGCAAAACCCGACCATCAGCATTCAACTGGGTAGCCATACTGATTGCCGGGGCAACGAAGGTTATAACCAAACCCTCAGCCAGCGCCGCGCTGAAAGCGCCGTGAATTACCTGATCTCAAAAGGGATTGCCGCTGAACGCCTGACTGCCGTTGGCTATGGCGAATCTCAGCCCGCTGCCAATTGCGCCTGCTCAAAATGCTCGGAATCAGAACACCAGACCAACCGACGCACGACCTTTACGATTATGCAGTGAGTGAATGAGTGAGTGAATGAGTGAATTGTCTCGTCCTGAAATAGGTTTACAGTACTAAATCGTTTCAGGCATGAGACATAAAACAAAAGTTGTCAAACGTTATACTGAACGTTACAATGTAAAAAAAATCACTCATTCACTCATTCACTCATTCAAAAAACGCAGCGTGCGTTTCAGCCCCGCGTGTTTGACGCGCTTGACGGCTGATTTTTTGAATATTTTTCCGAAAACCTCTTCTGTGAGTTCCATCCAGTCACGACGAGTCATGTTCAACAGGTCTGGATGCGGCTCGAAGGCCGGTTCTTCATGTCTTTTTGAAAAACGGTTCCAGGGACAAACATCCTGACAGACATCGCAGCCGAACATCCAATCAGCCATTTGGCCCTGGAATTCGGTCGGAATTTCGTCGCGAAGTTCAATATTAAGGTATGAAATACAGCGCGAGGCATCGAGCAGATAACCTTGCGGGCTAATGGCCTCGGTCGGGCAGGCTTCAATGCAACGTCGGCAAGTGCCGCAATGGTCGCGGATCGGATCGTCGGGCGGCAGCGGCAGGTCGCAGATAATTTCTGCGAGAAAAAACCAGGAACCTCGTTTGGGGTTGATGGTCAGGGTATGGCGACCGTTCCAGCCGAGTCCTGCACGTTGCGCCCATTCGCGTTCCAGCACCGGAGCCGAATCCACGAAACAGCGGCCGTCAATATCGCCGAATTCGCTGCGCATGGATTCAAGCAGGCTTTTCAGGCGATCTTTAACGACATGATGGTAATCTTCGCCGTAGGCGTATTGGCTGATGCGCGGGGCATCAGGATCGGCGGCGCATTCAGGATTGTGGTAATTGAATGTCAGGCAAATAACAGACTTTGCGCCGGGCACGAGCAAGGTCGGGTCCACGCGCAAATCAAAGTGATTTTCCATGTAAGCCATTCGCCCGTGCCGACCTTCATTTAACCATTGTTCGAGCCTTCGAGCGGCATCGTCAAGGCGTTCGGCACGAGCGAACCCGACAAATTCGAAGCCCAGACGTTGGGCTTCAGTGCGGATAAATACAGTGGGCGAGCCTGGCACTGCGGCGTTTACTTCGGAAATTCGAGTACGAAGCTGCGGTTATACAGCATCAGCACCAGCGCTGTTACGAAGAAAAGCCCCATCAGAAGATAAAGAATGCAATAACCCTTGCCACGTGTATTCTTAATGTTGTCCATTTTGAAAATGACGATTGTAAAAAATGCGAGATACAGACCAAAAGATCTGGCGCGCAAAAGTAGAGCAAAGTTGTCAAAACCCGACTACTCAATAATCGTCACTTTTCGGTCGTAGGCCAGACAAGTGAAAATTCCAAGCGGATTGGACGTTCCGGTGACATTACTTTTAATGGGCGAAGGCTGCGCAAAAGGGTTCAGGTTGCCAATAACAGCCAGTTGCACGCTTTCCAGAAAATCATAATAGTCTTTTGAAATATGGAAAAAGGTATTGATGACAGTGTCGCCGCGCATCACATCATAACCTGTTCCAAAGGCAATAATCGGCTCGGTCGAAAAACGATCCGTCACTAAAAAGTCCTGCTGTGGCAAACTGTCCAGCGAACTGTAATTCAGCAGGCGGCGGTAATAATCTTCTGTGTTCAGGTCGTCAGTAATGTAGGTCAACACCCGCGCCAGCGTATCCGCCTGCGTACTGAATTCGGCCTTCACACTATCAATGGGCACGGATTTTAACATGATTGACCGACTGGAAATATTCCCCTGACCGTTCGGCAGTTCGATGTAGAGGGAATATTCCGTACCCGGTGTAGCAGGCACGGTATTTTGGCCGGTGTAGTTGAATACGCGCAGTGGGGAAACTTCCAGCGAAAGTTGATTACTCAAGGTATCCGTGCGGCCATTGTACGAAATGGTGACCAGCGCGCCGCTCAACAGCGTTTTTTGCGCGAAAGAATCAATGCTGATTTCATCAAAAAATGGCGAACTCTTGGACAGCAGAAGCCGGAATGGTTTGCCTGGCTCCAGGTAACATTCTACAACCGGCTGACTGACGTATTCAGGTAATTCAATTTCTACTTCCTTGGTCAGGTTGCAGGACGAAGCGGCCAGCACGCCGAAAACCAACAGGGTAATATGGGAAAGGATGTTATTTTTCATGTGAAGGAGGTGAGTGGGTGGTTATTTGGTTATTTGTTGAATTGGTTAACTGGTTATTTGTTTAACTGGTTATTTGTTGAATCGTTGAATTAATCAAATAACCAAATCCCCAATTCAACAAATAACCAACTCAACAAATAACCAATTTCTAAAACTTGAAATTCCAGGTTAATGAGGGCAGTATGGGGAACAGCGACACCTGTTTGGCCTTGATCTCGACCGGAATGGTGCCGATGGGCGTATCTTCTGTTTCGTAGGCAATCGTAATGAAATAAGGATTACGGCGGTCGGTTGCATTATACACGCTCAGGGTCAGGTCGTTTTCGAGGCGTTTGGTTTTGAATTTCCAGACCACGCCCAGGTCGCCACGCATATAAGCCGGGAAACGGAAGGTGTTGCGCGGGCCATACGACGGCACTGAAGGCTGTGGAATACCACCGGGCACGTCCTGAAAATAGAACCTGCCACCGGGCAACCAGCCAATATAGCCGGATTGATACACCCACGTAGCCGTGATTTGCCAGCGGCGGTTAATATTGTACAAACCAACAATACTCAGGTTGTGGCGCGTATCGAAACGCGGAGCAAACCATTTTCCGTTGTCAATTTCCGGGAAATCGCCTCGTTTGGCCCACATGAGGGTGTAGCCAATCCATCCGGTCAGTTTGCCTTCTTTTTTCTCAATTTCGAGTTCCAACGGACTAAAAGCGTAGCCGCGGCCGATGCTGAGTTCGTCTTCGAGGTTGTCATTGCCGAATAATTCTGCACCGTCTTTAAAATCAATGCTTTTGTTCAGCCACTTGTACCAGGCCTCCCAGGTAACCAGGATGTTATTATTCACCAGGTAAGAACTACCAACAGCAACCTGATCGCTCACCTGCGGCTTGATGCCTTTTGTACTCGGATACCAGATGTCGGTGGGCAGTGACAACCCGCTGCTGGCCAACAGGTGAACGTATTGATTCATTCGGGAATACGAACCTTTGACTGACCAGCGATCAGACAAGGCATAGTTGGCAGAAATACGAGGCTCAGGGCGGAAATAATTAGCGCCATCATTGGCCCAGGCCGACAGTCGAAGGCCATAATTCAATTTAAAATCAGGTGTGATGGCCCACTCGTCGTTACCATACGCGCCATATTCCCAACTATCAAAACCAGCGCCGCTTTCAAAATTCACGCGACCGTCATCACTTCCGGCTTTTAATCGGGCTACGTCAAACACGTGCCAGGTCGCATTACCGCCGAAGCGAACCGTGTGGCTGTTGTTGGGCTGGTAGTAAAAATCCACTTTCGTATTGGCGTCCATGATGTTAGAGCCCAGTTTGAAAGAAAACCCTTGCAGGACGTTTTGAATGCGGTAGCGATAATCTGAATAGGTAAATGTCGCATTGGAAAACAGTTTCGGTCCGAAAATGTGATTCCAGCGCGCAGTACCCGTGGCATTTCCCCAGTCAAAACGAAAATCGAA
>JADZBJ010000467.1 GCA_020852155.1 Saprospiraceae bacterium
AAAGGATACTACCAATTCGCAACCTGCTCAGGCGGCTGATTCGCCTGCCATGAATGCCGACAACGCTGATTTGTTACGGGTACTTCAGGGACGTTGGCAGAACAGCCTGAATACTCAGGATGAAATCGAAATTGAAGGCAATCATATCAAACATTTCAATACAGGTCAGTTGAATCGCGAAGGCAGTATCGAGGCTGATGCGGGTTGTGTTATTTCCCCTTGTAATGCCGAAAGCGCGGCGCAGGAAGACGGCTGGTGTTTTATTGAGAAAGCCCCTAACATGGAACAATGTCACCTGGTTTTGCAGTGCAACAAGGACAGTCTGCAATTCAAATCATTGAATGATGCAGGAACATTGATGTCTTACCGAAAAGTCAAGTAGTTTTCTGCGAGGATTTCTACCTTTGCGTTCATGTTTACGATCAATATTTATCTTCGTTTTGCCTTGATGGCCGGTGGCATCATTGGCGGTATAATTCTTTGGGCCACGCTCGGCTTTTGGTACGGATTCCCGTTTTTATTAATTGGTATCGTCCTGCTCATTGGCTACCTCTTGCTGGGAACAATTCTTTCCACCAACCAACTGGTGAGTGAAATGAAACTCGATGAGGCTGAAAAACGCCTCAAAATGACCTATTTCCCCGGCCTTTTGTTCATGGGCTACAAAGGCGTTTTCTACATGACGCATGGCGGCATCGCTATGCAAAAGCGCGATTTTAGCAATGCTGAAGCCTGGGTTAAAAAGGCGCTTGATGCCGGATTGCCTACGGATAATGAACGGGCCGCCGCTCATCTTCAATTGGTGATGATCGCTGCTTCAAAACAAAATATCAAAGCAGCGCAAAGCCACTTCGCGGACGTGAAAAAACTCAACGTCACAGAAAATATGCTCAAAGAGCAGATCAAGGAGGTGGAAAAACAACTGAAAATGGCTGGTTCGGCTCAAATGAACCCGTCCATGATGGCCCTCACCGGCGGCAGAGGATTTCGCCCCGGCGGCGGCGGAAAACGTCGTCAGCCACGCGTACGATAAGCAACCATCAGCGTAGCGTTTCCATGCACGAAAGTCTGATATTCTCGTTTTTGCTCCTTTTGTTTGTCGGGTGTCAACAACCTGCCGCCCCAAAAGAAGATGCCACGTCGAAGCCAGTCCTGGCGCCGACGCACTTTGAATTTTCAAAAAAAGCGCCGGAACGCGAACGCGACCTTAAAAATTGGTGCTGGCAACCTTCAACGGATGCACAGCCCATCAATGCTGAAAAAGATAACCTGAACCGGCGTTACGCAGTGCTAACGCCGGGCATGGCTTACCGGGTAGGCATCAATGCAGCCAACTCGACTGCGGCGTTTATCCTGAGGGCCAATGCCAGCGGTGTTGTAGAACTTTTTACCAGCAATAATTTCCCAAACTGCCTGTCCAATTTTCAGCATTTTACGCTGTCGCCCGACGGCGCATCGCTGCACTACGACAATCACCATTACATTAAATTCGATTCCGGTGTCAGGCAGGTTAACGGCGCTACGCAATTCTATGTGGATATGCCTGCCGATTTTGTCTATCCTTTCGAAGTGAAAAGTTGCGCAACCTGTCGTTGACCTAAAATCCGCAACTTGGGCTTACATTCGCCGTGCAAAACATTTCTCGCGCGTGAGATCGCAGCAGGCCGATGATTATCCACACTTTAAAACTCCAACATTATAAGCAGTATGCCGACCTGGAACTGGATTTCAGGGAAGGATTGGTCGGTATTATCGGCAAGAATGGCGCGGGCAAAAGCACCATTTTTGAGGCTATTCTCTACTGCCTGTTTGGCCGTGATGAAAATAACAAGGGGCTGGTGCGCTCCAGTTTTGCCGACCCTAAAGCCAATGTCGAATTACAACTCGAATTCAGCATCGGCGAACCATTATATCGTGTGAAACGCGAGTTCAGGGGAAAAACGCTGACGGTAGTTGCAGAACTTTACAAAAACGACACGCTGATTGCCAAAGGCGTTTCTGCCGTCAACGACGAACTCGTCAACATTCTACACATGGAGCGCGAAGCATTTAAGCGCTCCGTATTTTCAGGACAAAAAGAATTATCCGACCTCAGCAGCGCAACTGGCGAAACACGCAAGCGCATGGTGCGACGTATGCTCGGACTGGATGAACTGGATAATGTTCAGGTTCGGATCAATGCCGACATTCGGGATTTGGATGCTGTTATCCGCGGGCAACGGCAGACGTTGTTGGATGCAGAGGTGGCAGAAACGCTGAAAAATGAGCAGGACGCTGTTCGCAAATCGTTGAAAATCAATGAGCAAGAGTTAGAGCAGGCGCAAAAAAAACTGTCTGAAATTGAAGCGCAGCACCGAGCCGAACGCGTCAAATTCGATGCTGAAGAACAGCGTTTCCGTCAGTTTAATGCCTTGCATAATGAATTGACTCAGGCGCGTGAACGACATGAAGGCCTGTTTCAGCGCCGCCAAAATCTTGTTGCACGCCTTGAAGATTTAAAAGCGCAGCAAAAACAGACAGAGCAGGAAAGACCGCGATTTCAGTTGTACGACAAGAACAAAAAACACTTGTCGGGCCTGGAAAAGGAGCACCAGAAGTTTATCAATCGCAATGCCTACCTGCATCAGATGGGCGTCCACCAAAAAGCGGTGCAGGACACGCAGGATAAAATTGAACAACTGACCAGCGCACTTCAAGACCGCAGCAGGGTGGGGGAGCGCCTGACCGAGCGCCAAACCTGGCTGAATGATCTGCAACGCCAACGGGAAGAAAAATTGCTGGAACTGCAACACGTCAAATCCGACCTGGGTGGGTTGCAGGAGCGTATTCAGGACAGGGAAGCCAAAATCGCGCGCTTGAAAGAGATAGGCCGGGATGGAGAATGCCCCACCTGTTTCCAACCTGTCATGGACGCATACGACAAGGTTTTACAGCAGTTAAATGAAGAAGTGGAGCGCATTCATCAGCAGGAACAGGCGACGCTGGAGCAACAACAGGCGCGCATTATCGAAGCAGGGAAGGAATTGCGACATCAGATGGATGAAGCCGAGCGCGATATCCGACAAATCCGGGATGAAATGACCCGATTTTCCGAATTGGAAAAACAACTGACTTACGAGCAGTCTGCGGCGCAAAAAATCGAAATGGAAATCACGAAAATCAGGGTAATTCTGCATGAACTGGGAGATGTTGCATTTAACGAAGCAGAATTTGAAGCGCTGAAAAACAACCTCAATAACGAAGAGCCGCATTACCTCGAATTTGTCAGGGCTGACAATTACCTGAGTCGTGAAATGCCTTTAGCCGTACAGGAGGAAAAAACATTGTCAAAAAACCTGGAAGAAACAGCCCAAATCATAGCCCTCAAACAGCAAGCGCTGGATCAACTGGGTTTTGTAGCCGAACATTATGAAGCCGCTAAAACCGCTATAGGTAACTTTGATGCGGCATTGTCGGCGCAGTCAGCCATCGTTCGGGAGGCTCAACGGGGCGCTTTGGAACAACAGCACAGAATACAACAGATACAGGACAGGTTGCAGCAAGACGCCCTTACACAGGAAAGAATCGGCGGGCAATTGCGGGAACTGGAAGACCTGCGCCGTCTGGCTGAACTTATCAGCCTTTTCAAGACCGAAATACTCGAAAAAGTCAGTCCCGGTATCAGCCGCGAAGCCAGTGATTTGTTCAGCCGAATCACCCGTGGCCGTTATGAGAGTATTCTGGTGGATGAAAATTTCGATTTTTCCATCGCCGACGGCGGGCGATATTATCCGATGGAGCGTTTTTCGGGGGGTGAGGTTGACCTCGCCAATTTTTGCCTGCGTATTGCGATTACCAAGGCGATTATGGACCTTAGCGGTGGCGGCCAGCGCCTCGAATTCCTGGCTTTTGATGAAATTTTCGGTAGTCAGGACGAAGAGCGCCGACTGGAAATGATGCTCGCACTGAATTACCTGAAAGAACAATTCAGGCAGATTTACATCGTTTCGCACATAGACAGCCTCAGGGATTATTTCCCGAATTTATTGGAAATACAGCAGACCGAAGGCGGAAGCACAGCCATTTGGCGTTAGAAAATTGAACGCTTAACACTTAGAGGTTGTTTAAATTTCACTGCTGGATTCAAAAAGAGCAGATTTTGGTGATAGC
>JADZBJ010000468.1 GCA_020852155.1 Saprospiraceae bacterium
GCAACGATTACGAAACTTCAAAAGTTTCGTAATCGTATATGAGGAGCGCATCACAGTAATGTCGAGTGTAACCGACGTTATGGTGATGCGCTCCTTGATTTTATCCCTTCTTCAGGTTGCCGATGTTGCGTCCCGCCAGGGCTAAATCTTTTTATAGTTTTTCACAAAATATCCCAAAATATTTTTTGCAATCAAACGGTTGCTTATATATTTGCAACTGTTTAGTTGCATAAAGAGATTTCCCAGATGCGAAGAGATGTTTTTCAAGCGATTGCGGACCCGACGCGCCGGGCCATCATTGCCCTGATCGCCATGCAGGCCATGACGCCGAATGCTATTGCCGAACATTTCGATACGAGCCGTCAGGCGGTGTCGAAGCATTTGCAAATTCTGACCGAATGCGAATTGGTGAGCCAACAGCAACAGGGCAGGGAGATTTACTACGCCTTACAAGTTGAAAAAATGAAAGAAATAGACCACTGGCTGGAGCAATTCCGCAAGATTTGGGAAAGCCGATTCAACCAACTCGACGATTTACTTCGATCCATAAAACAAGAAAAAGATGACCGCTAAACTACTCATTGACATTCAGGTTGACCAGGAAAAACATCGAATCCTTGTCGTTAAAACATTTGCAGTGCCCCTCGAAATGGTCTGGGATACCTGGACAAAACCGGAGTATCTCGATCAATGGTGGGCGCCGCGTCCTTACAGGACCAAGACAAAGTCTATGACATTCGAGCCGGGAGGCCGATGGCACTACGCGATGATAAGCCCTGAAAACGAGCAACATTGGTGCCTTGCGGATTACAAAAACATTGAAAACCGGGAAAGTTATACCTACACCGACGCCTTCTGTGATGAACAAGGCGAGATTAATCTCCACCATCCGCGCACAACCTGGACGGTTCAGTTCGGCGCATCGGATGAAGGGAAAACAACACTGGTGAACGTCACTTTACAGTATGCATCGCTGGCCGATCTTGAAGCCATCGTCGGCATGGGCATCCGTGAAGGGTTTTCCATGGCCATTGGCAACCTCGACGAACTTTTACGTTCATTAATAAACCATTCAAAATGAAGAATTTACAATTCGATTTTATCGCCGATAAAGAAAAAAATACCCTGACCATTCGCCGCGAATTTGCCGCCGGCCGACAATTGGTTTGGGATTGCTATACCAAGGCTGAACTCCTGAACCAATGGTTTGCGCCGAAGCCTTTTACGACCAAAACCAAAAGCATGGATTTTTGCAATGGCGGACACTGGCATTATGCCATGATTTCGCCGCAGGGCGAGGCGTTTTGGGGCTGGACGGAATACAATCATATTCAGCCGATTGACTCCTATCATACGCTGGATGCTTTTAGCAACGAAGCCGGCGACATCAATACAGAACTGCCCCGCGCTAACTGGGTGGTGACTTTTTTAGACATGAACGGGCACACGATGGTGGAAACTGTCGTAACCTATGCCTCGCTGACCGATCTGGAAACGATCATCAACATGGGCATGGAAGCAGGCATGAAATCTACGCTGGAATGCCTGGATGCGCTGCTGGCTCAAAAAATTACGGTACAGGCTGACATTGCAGCGCCTGTTGAAAAAGTATGGCAGATGTACAACAGCCCGGAACACATCACACAGTGGAATTTTGCGGTTGATGACTGGCAATGCCCGCACGCGGAAACGGACCTTCGCCCCGGCGGTAAAATGCTTTCCCGAATGGAAGCCAAAGACGGTAGTTTCGGCTTTGACTTCGAGGCCATTTACGACCGTGTACTCGAACCCACCGCACTTGCCTATACGATGCAGGATGGCAGACAGGCGCATGTTGATTTTGTGCCAAATGGCGATGGGACGCGCGTAATCATCGTTTTTGATGCTGAAAATCAGAATCCAGCGGAACTGCAAAAACAGGGCTGGCAAGCGATTCTGGATAATTTCAAGCGCTACGCGGAAGCGCATTAAGTGTTGTTTTCGGGCATTGCCCGGTGGATAGTTTCGCGCGAGGCGCAGCCTCGCGCGAGCCAAAATTTTATAAAGATGAATGGTACTATTAAATCATATAACGACAGTCAAACTGTTGCCGACAAGGCCATTTGCGATTTGCTGGCCTTGCATATTGACCAATTTTTGCCCGAAGCGGAAAGTAAAATCTGGCACAGCCATCCCGTGTGGTTTCTGGACGGCAACCCGATTGTCGGTTATGATAAATTGAAAGCGGGTGTGCGGCTGATGTTTTGGAGCGGTGAAAGTTTTGAAGAGGCATTGCTGAAGCCTGGTTCCGGAAAATTCAAAGACGCTTCGATCACGTACACATCCTCAGCGCAGGTGGTGATTAACGACCTGCAACGATGGGTGGAGAAATCCCGTGAAATCCAGTGGGATTACAAGAATATCGTGAAAAAGAAGGGTGTTTTGGAGCGGTTGAAGTGATTTCGCACGAGGCCACGATGGATAGTTTCGCACGAGGCGGAGCCTCGCGCGAGCAGTGCAGTATTATAAAAAATTAATGGCATAAAGTGGCCAGTTAACCAGCCATTCCTGCGTTCGGAAGCGACTCATAGAGGTGCGGACAGCGGAATGTATCTCATATTTTTCTGAAAAACCCTTCAGGCTCTTGGATTTTAGATTTTCTTCGGCTTTGACTTCGATGGGAATAATGTTTTGTTTATCCTGTATCAGAAAATCCACTTCTGCTGTGGCATTGGAAGCACTCCAGTAAAATATGTCGTAAGAGAGTTTGAGCTGCTGCGCCACAAATTGTTCGGTCATAGCGCCTTTGAATTCAGTAAGGATATTGTTTTTCTCGAGCAGTATTCGCTGATCTGTTTTGGCAATGGCGTTGAGCAAGCCTATATCCAGGCAAAAAAGTTTGAAAGCGTCAAAGTCAGCGTAAGCGGACAAAGGCATTGCAGGTTTTTCTACTCGATTGGTTTTCAGTATCATTCCTGCATCGTTCAACCATTGGATAGCAGCCTCAAAGTCACGCGCTCTTGCGCCTTTTCTAACTTGTCCGAATACAAATTTTCGATTTTCTTTTGCCAACTGCCCAAGCAAACTCTGCCAAACCAATCGAATCCGCGGAACAATTTCAAGTGGGGCGTGTTTGGCAAAATCGCGTTCATAGCCAAGTAAGATGTTTTCCTGAATTCGCCGTACTTCAATTAAATCCTGATGTTGAAGATAATGCGCAACGGCTTCCGGCATGCCACCGACAAAATAATATAATCGTAGGATTTCGGTCAACTTCTCGTGAAAAGGGTCAATGACAGACCAGTTGTGCGTGGCAAGTTGTTCGCAAAGTAAAGACTGACCAATACTTTCCAGAAATTCAGCAAAACTCAAGGGGTACATCCGCAGTATATCAACCTTTCCTACCGGAAAAGAATGATTTTTTTGCAGGGAAATGCCTAATAATGACCCGGCGGCTATGATGGCATACGCAGGCGCCTGTTCATAGAAATATTTTAGAGAGGTCAATCCTTTGTCAGCATCCTGTATTTCATCAAAAATAAGCAGGGTTGTTTCTGGTAGAATTTTTTGACCGATTTCAATTTCAAGGCTTGTTATGATGCGGCGAATATCAAAGTCACTTGAAAAAATCTTTTTCAAGCGTTCACTGCTTTCAAAGTTGAAATAGGCAACGTTTTCAAACTCGTTCTTGCCAAATTCTTTCATTAGCCACGTCTTGCCGACTTGCCGTGCACCTTGTAAAATCAACGGTTTGCGGACAGCCGCATTTTTCCATCGGAGTAAATCATCATATAGTGCACGTTTCATATTACGTTTTTTGATCACAAAATTACACTTTTTCAAATGAAAAAGTGTTTGATATTACATTTTTTAAAACGAAAAAATGTAAAACAACCCCGATATACTTTGTTCGCCGCTCATATCGTGGGTGAGTATTCCCCTTCACTCCACTTCAAATTTACCGCCATAAACACTCATGGCTTCCATGATCGGGAGTAACTTTTGGCCCTCCTCGGTCAGGCTGTATTCCACCTTGGGCGGCACCACTTCATAGACTTTGCGGTTCACCACGCCTTGCTCTTCCAGGTCTTTCAATACCTGCGATAGCATTTTGTCATTAATCGTGACCAGTGTGCGTTTCAGTTCGCCGAATCGCCTGGCTCCGCTGCGTAAATTCCAGATAATGATTCCTTTCCATCGGCCGCCAACGATGTGTAACGTCAGGTCGACGGGGCAATAGAAAAATGTGCCATTCAATTTGTATCTTTTCATGTTGCAAAATTAGTTGACGAAGCGGCTACTTACCTAAAACACAGTGCTTTCATTTCGGTAAGTATATAGGTTTTGGTAAGTGCCCGCCTCTACTTTTGTCCCGTCAATTTAATTCATTTTCAACGCGAGAAATTATGCAATCCAACGCAGCATCATTTGGACAAAAACCAGCCAAATTGATTATTATTGAAGAAAAAAAGTCAGCCACCGAGCAAACAGCCATTGCCGTATCCAGGTCAATACTGGAAGGCGACTGGGCCAAACTTGACACCCTGCTCGATAGTAATTTTACCTATACCGGCGACGGTTTTCATTTCACGAAAGACCAGTACATGGGGTTCATGCAGGAAATGCGCGCTTCTTTTTCGGATTTTGAAATGATACTGGAAAAAACCATCACGGAAGATGATTTTGTGTCCATTCGTTTTACATCGAAAGTGGTGAATACCGGAAAATTCATGGGCGCTCCGGCCAATCAGAAAAACCTCGTAGTGACCGGCATTTTCCAGCGCAAAGTCAAAGATGGAAAGGTCATGCAGGAATGGCAGACGACCGATTTGCTTGGCACCATGAGTCAGATCGGATTTGGCGCTACACTCGGCTATTCCATATTTGTTACAGGATTTAAGGTAAAACAGGAGCCACCAGTGCGCAAACCGAACGATTTTCTGCATGTTAACGGCAAAGTTGAAAATTTTGACCGCATGACGCCAGCCGAAAAGAACAAGTATGTAGCACAGTACATGAAGAATTTAAAAAAATAAATTTTACCGCCATTAAACCTGCAAGGCAGGGTGTAGTCTTAGAGCGTGTTCGGGAAGTGGGTTTGTGCCGAACGAGAGAAAATTTGATTTTGA
>JADZBJ010000469.1 GCA_020852155.1 Saprospiraceae bacterium
ATGTCCCACGACTGAAGTCGTGGGGTAATCTCGCATTCCTGCTTCTCGTCCGTAGCGTTCGCCCATTTGCTTCTTCAGCGCCTGCATTTCATCGCGGTATTGGGCAGCCAGCATAAAGTCGAGGTCTTTGGCCGCTTTTTTCATTTTTGACTCGGCTTCGGCAACCATTTTTTCCAATTGCCCGCGATTAGCGAGTGCCACGATGGGTTCTGCAGCGATATTGATTTCCTCTTGTTCGACGTAATACTTGGTTGGCTCGGTAGAGCGGATATCCAAAATACTCTTGGTGGCCAGAATCTGCTCTCTGGTACGCGATACCGTTCGCGGTGTGATGCCGTGTTCTTCGTTATAGGCGATTTGTTTTGCCCTGCGCCGATTGGTTTCGTCCATCGTATTTTGCATGGAATCTGTCACTTTATCAGCATAAAAAATGACCAAACCGTTAGAGTTACGCGCAGCACGCCCTGCAGTCTGGGTTAGTGAACGCGCATTGCGCAGAAAACCTTCCTTGTCAGCATCCAGAATAGCCACCAACGATACTTCCGGCAAATCAAGGCCTTCACGAAGCAGGTTTACCCCGATCAGCACATCAAACTCGCCGAGGCGCAAATTGCGCAGTATTTCCACCCTTTCCAGGGTCTCCACTTCGGAGTGGATATACCGGCACTTCACCCCAACTTTCGCGAAGTAATTGGCTAATTCTTCGGCCATGCGCTTGGTCAATGTTGTTACCAGGGCGCGTTCGCCGGCATCAATACGACGCTGAATTTCTTCCAGCAAGTCATCAATTTGATTGAGCGAGGGCCGCACTTCGATCGGCGGATCTAGCAGGCCCGTCGGGCGCACCACTTGCTCTACAACAAGGCCTTCTGTTTTTGCAACTTCATATTCGCCAGGTGTTGCGGAGACAAAAACGACCTGATTAATCAGTCCTTCAAATTCTTCAAAAGCCAAGGGCCGGTTATCCATCGCCGAGGGCAACCTGAAACCAAAATTCACCAGCGATTGCTTACGGGCGCGGTCGCCGCCCCACATACCGCGCAATTGCGGGACAGTCACGTGGCTTTCATCCAGAATCATCAGGTAATCGTCAGGGAAATAGTCGAGCAGGCAGAATGGTCGGGTGCCGGGTTTGCGCCGGTCAAAAAACCTGGAATAGTTTTCAATACCGGAACAATAGCCCAACTCCTTGATCATTTCAAGGTCAAAGGATGTGCGTTCGCGGATGCGACGGGCTTCTTCCGAGCGGCCTTCCTGAGCAAAAAAGCGTTCCTGAGCGACCATTTCATCCTGTATTTCACGAATGATTTCATTCAGTCTGTCTTTGGGCGCCACGTACAGGTTGGCTGGAAAAATGGCGGCAAAATCCTGATTTTCAATGCGTTTTCCGGAAGTCATTTCGATGGTTTCGATGCTTTCAATCTCATTATCCCAGAAAATCACGCGATAGCCCCAATCGGCATACGGCAAGTTGATGTCCACTGTATCACCACGCACACGAAATGTTCCCCTGGAAAAATCCGTTTCCGTACGCGAATAAAGGCTATCCGTCAGGGCATACAGAAACTGCGTTTTGGGCATTTTCTGGCCTTTATTTAAGCGAATAATGCCTGTTTTATAGTCCTCCGGATTGCCCATACCATAGATACAGGACACTGACGCCACGATAATAATGTCGCGCCGGCCACTCAGCAGGGATGATGTCGCGCGCAAGCGGAGTTTATCCACTAATTCATTGATCTGGAGGTCTTTTTCAATATAGGTATCTGAAACAGACAGGTAGGCCTCCGGCTGGTAGTAATCGTAGTATGAAACGAAGTATTCCACGGCATTATCCGGGAAAAACGTCTGGAACTCACTATACAACTGCGCTGTCAGGGTCTTGTTGTGGGTCAGTACCAGCGTCGGGCGATTGAGTTGTGCAATGACATTTGCCATCGTAAAAGTCTTGCCGGAGCCGGTCACGCCCAGCAGAACCTGAGCCTGTTCGCCATGCTGCACGCCGCTCACCAACTGTTTAATGGCTTGCGGTTGATCGCCGGTGGGTTGATATTCGGAGGTGATTTTAAAATCCATACACGGTACGTCCCCAATTTTTCAAATTTCAAATTGTACATTTCTTTAAATTTGAAATTTGAAAAATCGCATTTGAAATTTGAAAAGTTGGAGGAGGGAAAAAGAGTTATTTCAAGTCCGCAAATTTAAAACAAATTCTTTTAAATACACACTTTTAGAAAACGGATACTCTATATTATCCAACCTAATTTACAAACTGAGGCTGCTGTATTTAGCGTGTGTTCGGGAACTTATCCTGCCTGAATAGCAGCCCTGACACTACCGTAACGCAACAAAAGGTATTGCGCTCTTTCATATTCCAATCCCGTTGCAGCAACAATCATTCGTGTGCCGCGATCAACCAGTTTGGCATTGCTGAGTTGCATATCGACCATTTTATTGTCTTGCACGCGCCCAAGCCGAATCATGGCCGACGTGGAAATCATATTTAAAACCATTTTCTGAGCCGTACCAGCCTTCATCCGACTGCTACCCGTCACGAATTCCGGCCCGACAACCACTAGTACAGGAAAATCAGCCACATCCAGTATAGGCGCACCGGGATTGCAGGTAATGCAACCTGTGGCAATGCCGCGTTCCTGACAGGCCTTTAGTCCGTGTATCACATAAGGTGTTGTACCGCTGGCTGCGATGCCGATAACGGTGTCGCGTTCGTCGGGCTGCCAGGCGCTGAGGTCTGCCCAGGCTTGATCTATGCTGTCTTCAGCAAACTCCACCGGATTGCGGATAGCCCGGTCACCTCCGGCGATCAAGCCGACAACCCATTCCGGTGGAGCGCCGAAAGTAGGCGGTATTTCAGAAGCATCCAGTATGCCCAAACGCCCGCTGGTACCCGCGCCGATATAAAACAGTCGGCCGCCTTCCTGCATTTTCGGAACTAACTGCTCCACCAGCGCCTCGATTTGAGGGATGGCCTTTTGTACCGCCAGCGCAACTTTTTGATCTTCCGCGTTGATGTTATCCAGCAATTCGCGGACGCTCATTTGCTCCAAATGGCGATAAAGCGAGTTGCTTTCTGTTATTTTTTCCATGCCTTTGATCAGGATTTTCGGGATTTAAGGATTTTCAGGATTTGATCGCGGCTAATTTTTGACTGATTTATTGCTCATCAACACCTGTTATCGTTTCAGCATGGACAACATTTGCACGTACTGTCCCTGTTGGATGCGAACATAATATGTTCCGGGAGTCAGATGGCTGATGGTCAGGGGCATTTGCAACGTCTCCTCTACCTCTACGGAAGCAACCTGCTCGACGATTTGTCCGGCAGCGTTACAAATGGCTATTGAAACAGGCGCATGTTGATCGGTATTGATGACTATTTCACAATAATCAGACACAACATTCGGTCGCAATTGAGCGAAAACGGGCCGATACTGAATATCCACCGAACGCGCTTGCGAATAATTCACTTTGCCGTCGAGGTCAACCTGACGAAGCCTGAAATAATGCAGTCCTGATTCAAGGGTTTCTGTCTTGAACTGGTAAGACGTGGTGCGTTGCACATCGCCTTTGGCTTCCTGAAAACCAAGTGTTGTCCAGGTATTAGCATCCTGACTGTGTTCGATATAAAAACCCTTGTTATTGATTTCGCTGGCCGTTTCCCAGGCCAATTGTGCTGTGTTTTTATCTGATTCCACATCAAAGCGTACCAGTTCGACGGGGGCGGAAGTGGAAGTCAGTGCGGCATTGGTCGCGGTGAGTATGCCGTTGCTGACAGAAATGCTTGTCGTGTAAACCTGATATCCCACTTTGGTTACCCTGAAAGTGTAAGTGCCGGATTGTAACAGGCCCATTTTATATTCGCCAAATGGATACTGGCCATTGTTCAAGGGCGCTGAGGTTGTTGAAAGCACCACCTGATTACTGGCGTTGAGGAGTTCAACAGTTGCATCAGCGATGGGGTTACCTGTCGCAGCATCAGTAATCAGACCTTCGATGTAGCACCCTCGCTGGTAAGTAGGTGTCAGTACCCACATTTCGCCGGAAGTAAAACTGGCGCCGTTGATGTTGCTCACGATGAGCGTGCCACTGTTAAAGAAAGGATACACGCCCCAGGCGCCGTTAAAACCACTCCCGCTACCACTGGGATAAGTGTCGTAATTCCCTACCTGAACAAGGTTGTCAGGTCTTGAAACATCAACAATCGTAATGCCGTCGGTGTACCACGACGTGATGGCATAATTGTCCTTGATATAAGTATTGTGGACGATGGAGTTAGACCCCGGATTGCTTTGTATTTTATCCAAAAACTTGATATTACCCGTGTTACTGATGTCGTATGCTGAAAGGAAGGAATTAACCTTTTCGTCAGTGGCAAACAGGTAGTTGCCATTACGCCAGGTGTTGTGGGTGAAGTTGTTGGGTGTGTTTTGGGTTATGACAGACGAGAGCGACGGTGGCGCCGTGGATTTACTGCTGGTATTGATGATGCTGAAAAATCCGCCATAAATATGCCCTGCATACATCATATCGTTGTCCGCATAACCGTCGTGAATGTAGTTATGGTTGGTGGTACTGAAAGCCGTATTGACGTAGCCGACGTAAGTCGGGTTATAAGGATCGGGTGTCAGGTCAAAAATCAGCGCGCGGCCATTGTACAGCGAACTGCCATAAACATACAAATAGCCCTTGGTTTCGTCCACCTGAAGGGCATGGGCTGAGCCGACTGATAAACCGCCCGGAATTTGACCGGCAGCGGTATAGAATTTTGAAGTCACGGTACCCGGCAAACTGCCGAGGTTGGCGATCAGGATACCTCCACCACCTTCAGATACTTCGTACAAGCAGTGAATACCGTTATAGGAATAGGTTCTGATTTCGTGCCAATCGCTGTTCGGGTGATTAATGCTGACCCTCCGCACCGGCGCTGTCGGACTGGTAACTTCAATGATAATCAGGCTGTCATATCCACCGACCAGGGCGTACTCGCTTGTGCCCAGGGTAAAGCCCCAGATGTTGGCTAATTCCTGATTCGGGAAAGTGACTTTGGAGGCAAAAGAGATGTTCGTTTGAGCCTGGGCAAACTGGAGCGAACAGCAGCAAAGTAGTAAGAAAAGGAAACGCATTGTACATAACGTTTAAACGATTAACGCATATTGAGGAGATGCATCATTGGCCAGGGAGAAAGGTTTTGCGCAACGTGGTTCTGGACTGCAAGGTTTGTAAAAAAGTTGAGTTAGTCGAGGCGAATAGAAAGGATTTTATGGAGAGGAATGGCAATTTCTGGTTTTTACTAAATTCTGCGAACACTGGCCACCCTTCAAAACAAAATCCCCTGCCCGGACACAACGATCACAGACAGGGGATGAAAAAACACTAATCACTCACCACTAATCACTCACCACTCACTCAGTGTTGTACGGCCATAACGCGCGATGCGCGACCGTGGCTATTGCCAATGCTGTAGTAGTAAGCGCCGTTAGGCAGGTTATCAGCATTAAAGTTGAATTGGTTCTCGCCTGAATTAAGGCTGATAAGTTCGTGGTGTACGCGCTGACCGAGCAGGTCGAATACTTCAAACTGGAATTGACCCGATGTTTTGGCGTCAATCATGATCGCTGTTGAGCCGCTGAAAGGATTCGGCTGGTTTTTCAGGCTATTGATCTCGCTCGACAAGTCATTGACGCCGACATTACACATACCCGGCTCGCGTACCTGAATGATGTATTCATTACCCGGCGCTACCGTGCCCGGAAACTGTACCGGAATCGGGAACGGAAATGATGGCGAACTGATCG
>JADZBJ010000470.1 GCA_020852155.1 Saprospiraceae bacterium
ATCAATCGGATTTAATCGAATCAATCCATAACTGCCAATTTCCGGCTAATACGCCCGCCTGCATTATCTGTCAGACTGATAAAGTAAATGCCTTGCTGCCAACCCGTCACGTTCAAGCGAACTTGATTGAGGCCAACAGGTATAGATTTGTGTAACTGGCTTATGACCTGGCGGCCCGACATGTCTGTGACCACCATGTGCACATCGCTGGATTGGCGTACTGAAAAGTCAACAAAAAACGCCTCGTTGGTTGGGTTTGGGTAAATTTCCAGGTTTTCCAGCAGTGACGCGGCCTCGTTGGTTCCAATTGTCACGCCGGCAGGTAGCGGTACAAACTGGTCGGTGTACAAGCGGTATTCTCCGGCGGCGAGGTTTATGGGCGTGGCAGTGTTGGAAACATTCAGCGTTTCTCCGGTGTAATATTCATACCAGGTTCCGGTATGCTGGAAATCAGGCGTAACATTTTCCGACGTAGTAGCCACATTGGCCAGTACATGCACATTGAAGCCTGGCGAGTTGAGGCGTATTGTGCGGGCTGCACCTCCTGAAATATTCAACTGAAAGTCAGTAGTCTGAAATACGGGTTGTGTTTGACGTAATTGCAGCAATGCCGAGGTGATATTGTATAACCGGCGGCGATACGGGTCATTTTTAAAATCCCAACGAATGGGTTTGGGCGAAAGGCGGCAACCATTATTGATACTGCCGTCTTCGCAGGTATTGATGGAATAATCATAACCCAGTTCGCCGAATTGCCAGAGCATTTTAGGGCCTGGAACGGTATAAAGCAGGTTGTTCAGCATTTCATAGCGGCGCATGCTGATGAGCGTAGAGCGCACATTGTAATTCGGATCAGCATTGTTGCCGTAGGTTTTCAGTTCGTAACTGATGCGCTCTTCATCGTGGCTTTCCATGTAGCCGATCAGGTGCGGAACGTTCCAGCCCCGCTGTTGGTGACTGATGCCGCTCAGGTTGGAAGTGAGCGCACTCGGAAAGCCCAGCGCGACATCCTTGTAAGCGCCGAACATATTTCCCCAAAGCATCATGCCATATTCAGCCAGTTCCTTTTCCTCGACATTGTCGGCGAAATGTTCCAGAATGACGTAAAAATTCGGATCAATGCTCCACATGAAATTGGCATAATCCTTCCAGATCGCCACGCGCGTAGGGTCATAAACGCCCCAGGCGCCGACGCTGCCCAGCGTGTTTTTCTGGGTGAAACCTTTCGAAAGGTCGAACCTGAAGCCGTCAATTTTATATTCAGTCATCCAGTATTTCAGGCAATTTTTGACATAACTCTTTGTCGCCTGCGACTCGTGGTTAAAGTCATTGAAAACACTGAATTCATGCGTTGCGATAGGGTTCAGCCACGGATTGTTGGCCGCCGGGCGGTTGTTTTGTGTGTCCCAGTACATTTTCGCCAGCGGACTGCTGCCGGAAGCCTGATTGAAAACGACATCAACAATGACGGCGATACCGCGGTGGTGACATTCATCTATCAATGCCTTGAGGGCCTCAGGTGTGCCATAGTATTTATCCAGCGCTTTGTGATATGAAGGATTATAACCCCAACTCAGGTTGTCGTCAAATTCATTAATCGGCATCAGTTCAATGGCATTCACGCCTAATTTCTCCAAATGATCGAGGGTGTCGAGCAGGGTTTGATAGTCATGTCGGGTCAGGAAATCGCGCATCAGCAATTCGTACACCACCAGGCTGCTTTTGGTCGGGCGCTGGTAGTTGGCGGCTGTCCAGTTGTATGGCGTTTGAGCCGTTTTTAGTACACTGACAGCGCCGGTGGTTTTGCTGGTGGGGTAGGCCGGGATGTTCGGAAATGTCAGCGGTGGTATGTACGGGTCGCTGCCTGGGTCAAGGATGAGCGTACTCAAAGGGTCAGCTACCTTCAACGCGCCATCCACGAGATATTGAAAACGCACGGGCTGGCCGGCGGGCAAGTTGGGCACATCAATCCACCAGGTGTTGCCATCCATGCTTTTGCGCATTTGCCAGGCAGAGGTCGGAAGCCAGTTGTTGAAATCGCCGATCGCGTGAACAGCCAGTTTGCCGGGTGCATACAAAGCCAGGCGCACAGACTGGTCGGTCAGGTAATTAATACCATTTTCGGTACCGGCTGGCTGGTCTTGTGCCGGCAGGTTTTCAGGAATAATGTATGAAAAACGCGCAGTATCTGATTCAGCAGCCTTTTCAGCCACAAATTCAACCACGTGCAGGCCCGTGCCGCTCACATTAATGATCGTTTGCAACAATGTGGCATTGCTCATATTGGAAATGAGGTTGCCATTGTCGAATAATTTCAAGGTTGAAGGCGCTGAAGCCACGCCCTTGACTGGCAATACCTGACCGGCAAAAGCCAATTGTATCGGAACCGTAGGCGCTTGCAAACTGGCTTGTAATGGAGCATTGGCCGGAGATACATCATAAAAAATGTCAGAACCATCGGTAGCGCGACCGACAATATTGCCCGTGGCATTGCGAAACACAAAAGCCAGTTTCAGTACCGTGGTATTAGCCGGAAGGTTAAAAAACTGCTGAATATTGATGCTTTTTTTCCACTTGTTCGTGCCGTCGGCCTGCATCGTACTGGCAGTGTTGGCGACAGCCCAGGTTGTGGCGACAAATTTCCAGTCGTTGGGGCCGTTACTTTCTGTCGTAATGACGCCCATGTGCGCGTACACCGGACTAACCCCGGTCAACGCGCCGTTACCCTGTGTGGCATCATAGTATATGGTGACATTATCGTTTTGTGTCGGAAATACAGGGTCGCAGGTGACTTGCGCCTGTAATACTGATGAATGAATCAGAAGGAGGAGGCAGGACAGTTGCGCGAAGGTTCTCAACATGTTCATAATCTATGATTTAGAAAGCGGTAAAAGTCTCCTGAGTGAAACAATATGCCCGGATACGATTGTTTTGCGGGCTTGTTGATATGATTGTTTCGACAGGAAAATAGATAATGGAGTCAATAGTTCAATATCACAGCAAAGATAGCCAGACCTGCCGCTTTTCTCATGAAGTAATAAT
>JADZBJ010000471.1 GCA_020852155.1 Saprospiraceae bacterium
TATCCTGCGTATCTGCATTGAGTTTGTAGCGCGAGGCTACATCATGAACAAACGGCTCAACTTGAGCAACGCTTTGGGGGTCGGAGGGCAGCGTGAAATGGGTATTCAAATCGCTCATTCGCAGTATGTTAGGTCAAAGTTGTCAAAATGGAAAGTTCAGACGAATAAAATCGGTTGGGTTTCGCCTGACGAGCCTCCACTTTTTCAACTACACAATAAAGGTAAATTAACCAAAGGATTTAGAGCGCAAGCCATTTAAGACAGGGCTACTACGAACGGATTAGGTTGAAAAACGTTGCAATTTAAGGTTATATTAACGCATATTGCAATAGTGCGTGCCAAAAATCTTTCTCAATTGTCGGCAAAAATGGCTTTTCGGGCCTTTTTCAGCCAATCTGAACCAACTTTAACATTTGCCGACAATTGAGATGGTTATGCGGCAGCCTTAAAATTCGGCATTTCCGGGATAACGCGGGAACGCAATCACGTCGCGGATGTTGGTCATACCCGTTATGAACAGCACGAGGCGTTCAAAACCCAGGCCGAAACCGGCGTGGGGGCAGGCGCCAAAACGGCGCGTATCCAGGTACCAGCTGAGTTCTTCTGCCGGAATGTGCATTTCTTCCATACGGCGCACCAGACGATCATAGCGCTCTTCACGCTGCGAGCCGCCTACGATTTCGCCAATGCCCGGAAAAAGAATGTCCATAGCCGACACTGTCGGGCCGGGCACACCTTCTTTCGGGTCGTCCTGACGCATATAGAAAGCCTTAATCTCAGCGGGGTAGTTAGTCAGAATGACCGGTTTTTTGAAATGTTTTTCCACCAGATAGCGCTCGTGTTCGCTCTGGAGGTCGGTGCCCCACCCTTCTACCGGATACTGGAATTTACCCTTTTTGTTCGGGTTTGAATTTTTCAGAATATCAATGGCTTCGGTGTACGTCAGGCGCACAAACTGATTATCGAGCACAAAGCGCAATTTTTCGATCAGGCTCAATTCGCTGCGCTGATCCTGCGGTTTGCTTTTTTCTTCTTCGATCAGGCGGTCTTCCAGCAATTTGAGGTCGTCGGCGCAATTTTCCAGCGCATAACGAATGACATATTGCAGCATGTCTTCGGCCAGGTTCATGTTGTCTTCCAGATCGGCAAAGGCAACTTCCGGCTCAATCATCCAGAATTCAGCCAGGTGGCGTGTCGTGTTTGAGTTTTCAGCGCGGAACGTCGGCCCGAAAGTGTAAATATCGCCCAGGGCCATAGCGCCCAGTTCGCCTTCCAACTGGCCGGACACGGTCAGGTTGGTGCTGCGTTTGAAGAAATCCTGCGTGAAATCAACCTCGCCGGCTTCATTGCGCGGGGTGCCATCGAAGGGCAATGTCGTCACGCGGAACATTTCACCTGCGCCTTCAGCGTCGCTGGCCGTAATGATCGGCGTGTGCAGGTAGTAAAAACCGCGGTCGTTGAAAAACTTGTGTATGGCAAATGCCAGCGCATGACGCACGCGAAACACGGCGGCAAAAGTGGCCGTACGGAAACGCAGGTGCGCATTTTCGCGCAGGAATTCCAGGGTTTGCTTTTTGGGCTGTAAAGGATATACTTCAGGGTTGCAATCGCCGTAAATTTCGACTTCGCTGGCCACCACTTCGATGCGCTGACCTTTGCCCTGCGATTCGATCAAGGTACCGCGCGCCCCGATGGCTGCGCCAAACTTGATGCGATCCAGTATCGCGGCATCCATTTTTTCAAAATCAACCACCACCTGAAGGTTACTGCCCGTCGAGCCATCATTCAGGGCGATAAACTGGTTGTTGCGGAAGGCTTTTACCCAACCTTTAACGAGGACTTCAGTGCCAACAGGTTCTGTGCGGATGAGTTCCGCGATTTTCGTACGCTGCATTGTTTTACAGGAAATAGCGGGGTGAACCCCGTTTTTTGAAAAAGAGGCGCAAAATTATAACTTTTTTCTGTAAGAGCGTGTTCGGGAATTGGATTTTGGCCTGCTCTCGCAAAATTTAATCCTGCTCGGCGTTAAAATTTTCGCCTTAGAACCCGGCTAAGACTGCAAATTTTGCCTTGATCAAAATCAAATTTTCCCTCGTTCGGCACAAACCCAATTCCCGAACACGCTCTAAAAAGCAGGCGTGTATGATGAGATTGTGTGAAACGATGCCGCACACCGCCGGTAGCGAAGTGAGCATGACCAATATTGACGAGACTTGTCAAATTTAACAATAAAAATGCGCCGCCATCTTTCACCGGTAAAACATTTTCACCTACATTTGTCAACCAGAATATTCTATTGATTTTACAACCTGAAACGGTTCTAAATTTATGGGTTAAATGCCGGGTATCGTTGATACAAGATCCGAGGCCCGATCCGACAAAATTTTATATCCTGCTCAACCTCAAACCCAGTTAATCCTGATCCGGACACGTTTTTCACGTTTTCTGATGTAAATCGGTTTCGTTATCATCCTGTTTTCATTTCCCTCCATTGCTAGTGAGCGTCTCCGACGCGACACCCAACGTCAGCAAGTCTCCGACTTTTGATTATTGTCATTCAAAAGTAGTCATGCAAGTCGGAGACTTGCAGCCGTTGCACATCGCATTGAAAAATGCTCGCGAGCGAGTTCGGCCGAACGTAGTACCGCCGAACCCCGTTCAGCGACCACACGTAGTACCGCCGAACCCCGTTCGGCGTGCCCCATTCAGCGACCACACATAGTACCGCCGAACCCCGTTCGGCGTGCCCCCGTTCGGCGACCACACGTAGTACCGCCGAACCCCGTTCGGCGTGCCCCCGTTCAGCGACCACACGTAGCATCGCCGAACGGGGTTCGGCGGAACTTTCACTCGCAAAGAGGAAA
>JADZBJ010000472.1 GCA_020852155.1 Saprospiraceae bacterium
GCGTCATTAGCGGTTCATCATAAACACTACTTATGCGACACTCTCGATGGATGTTTTCAACGTAATGACACATCCCTTCCCTTCGGCGCTGTCGATGATTAATTCAGCCTGAATATCCCTCGCCCTGCGTGCCATATTATTCAGGCCCGTTCCTATGCCCTGAAGTTTCTCTTCCGTGTTAAAGCCTGAGCCATTGTCCTCCAGGCGCACGGTCAGGATTTGATTGTCGTCAATTTTTAGTTCAATATCCATTTGAGTGGCGCTGCTGTGCGCTATGGTATTATTGACGGCTTCTTTAAAAATGAGGTAGATATTGCGGCGCGATTCGATGTCCATTTCAACATTCAGCAAATCGCGTGGCACTTTCCAGTTGACTTCAATGCCTTTTGCTTCCAGTGTGCGATTGGCGTATGAGCGCATCCGGTCGGCCAGGCCGTTCAGGTGATCGGATGTAGCGCGTAATGTCCAGATCAAATCGCTGATACTTTCCAGCGTACTGTGCGCATTTTGATTGATTTGCTCTAACAAAGGCGCAGACGAGGGCAATTTGCTTGAAAATTGTTCAATGGCAACTTTACTGAGGATTCGGATGCCCGATAAGGATGCGGCGACGTCGTCGTGGAGGTCGCGGGCGATCTGGTCTTTTACTTTCTGCTCGGCAGCCTGAATAGAAAGCGCGTTTTGCTGCTGCTCTACGGCCAGTTTGAGTTCGAGCACCTGTCTTTCGTTTTCGAGAGTTCGGTAAAAACGTGTGAATACGGTGGTAAAAATGATGATTTCAAACATGAAACCGATCATGACAGCATATTGCAGCAGCGGCAGATTCGGAATCAGGTTCAGGTTGCGCATCAGGTTGAGAAAAAACGCAGTGCCCAGAGGGATAAATGCCAGGGCGACAATTCTGGAACGCTGGTCGTAACTAAAACGGGTAATGGTAAAGTATGCGGTCAGTACAATGAAAAACAGGCTGGACATTGAAAGCACCCGGAACATAAACTTGCTAATGGTATGTTGCTCCTGAGTCAACAGCATACTGTAAAATGGAATGATAATCAGGAAAAACCCGGTAGACCATTTGATAATGTTGTCCAGGGAGCGACTAAACTCCCAGGTTCGGAGAAAATAGCGCAGGAATAATCCGAAAGTACTGACCAATAAAAACGAAACGCAGTGACGCTGCATGGAAGACGTCAGCGGAAATCCTATGGCGAAATTGTACATTTCCCTGAGCATAATAGCCAGGATATAGGCCACGTAAAAGATATAAACCTGGTCGCGGTAAACAAAAAATAATTGCAGCCCAAACAGGACGGACAGGATGATTACACCGGCAAAAAGACCAAAAATGAACACGTTCCACCTGTTATATGAAGCAAATTCGGAAGGGGTGTATAAACTGATGGTCAGGTAAAGCGAGCCTGTTTTATTCCAGGTTTTGATGTAACAGTAGTTCATACCCGGCTGAAGCGTAACGGGTACATAATATCCATTGGATAGCAGAAATTTCGTTGCATTGTGTACCGCAACGCCTACGTCTTCCAATTTGCTGATGGAATCTCTTTTGCCAACGGATTGCCACAAAGACAGATAATCAAAATTGCGGCGGGAAAACCATAACATCCTCGTTTGCGGCTTGTTGGTGGTGTTTTTCAAGTCAAAACGCAACCACCAACTGGCAGGAGATCGTCCGAATGTCAGGAATGGAGATTCGGCCTTTAGGAGCCGGTCATCGTATTTGCCAGCGGCAAATGAATCAATGGACAGCGCATTCAACGTGTCCATCAACATGTATGGATTGATGTATGAAAACTCAAAGTCCGGTTTTCCGGCATCTATATATTCAATCGTATCAACAGGTGCTTCCTGGCTGTACAGTTGAGGGGAAAAAATCGCGATAAAATATATCAGCGCTAAAGTGGTGTTGAAATGCTTTTTTCCCATGTTATTCAGTCGGTGTGTTTCGCTGTGTTTGTGCCATATTCAGCGTTAAGGCGATATGTGTGCCGGATTGATCGCTGGATAATTCTAAATCAGCGCCAATGTCTGTAGCGCGTTTGCGAATATTGTCCAATCCCATTCCATTAGTTGTTTTTTCGGTATTAAAACCTACTCCGTTGTCGTAAAATTCGTATTCAAATACATTTTCAACAACAGTCATTCTAATGGAAATTTTGGTGCAATTACTGTATTTCAGCGCGTTATTCAGGTTTTCCTTGAAAATAAGGTAAATATTCTGTCTGGCTTCCATGCTCATTTGCATCAATGGCAAATGTTGTGGAATATTAAGTTCCAGTTGGATGTTTTTGGCGCCCAGCAGCCGGCTGGAGTGCTGTTTAATTCGCTCGGCAAGGTCATTCAACGGGTCATTGTTGGATCGAATCACCCAAATAAGGTCGCTGACTGATTCGTTGACGTGTCGGCTCATTCGGCTGATTTGTTCGAGCAACGGAACCGCTTTGGGCAAACCTGTTCGAGCCTGAGCCATTACGCTTTTGTTGAGGGCTTCAATGCCTGCCAGTTCTGCGACAATGCTCTCGTTTATTTCCTGGGCAATGCGATCCTTGGTGCTGACCGATGCATAAGAAACGGCGAATTTATGTCGCTGTTCTTCTGCTAAAAGTTGGGCAGCCAGCAGTTTTCGCTGGATTTCCATATGCCTGAAAAATGTGGCAAACGCAAGGCTGAAAAAGACAACTTCAGTCACAAAACCTATGGGTATCAGAAACTGAAAATAGGGGAAATTGTCAACCATTCCCAGATTGCGCATCAGTAATATCGTATAAGCCAAACCAATCGGCAATTCAGCGATAAACAGAATTCGCGCTTCAATACTGCTCCTCATGTATATGATTAAAAACGCATTAATGATCAACACATTCAGGAAAAGGACTATATTGGTTAGTGTTAGGAGGAACGAAACATATTCCTCCTGATTGAGGTAATGCAGCGTTACAATGGCTATGATGAAAAAAGTCCAGATACTGATAACCAATATCATCAAGCGCCATGTTGCTAAAGATAACTTCTTGATTTTTACATAACTCAGGAAAAAAAGGCCAAACGTAATACCCACAAACAGAGAGATACAATATCGCCCCAGTAATGAAATCAAATGGCCGTCAAGCGAGAAATTATAGAGTTCCCACAAAACCATGTTCAGGGCATAGAGTACATAATACAGGAAGAAAGGTTTTCTAAACAGATAATAGAGCGTAGTACAAATACATATGGAAATAAAAATTATACCCAGATACAAACCAAATAACAACATATTCAGCCGATTCCGCTCCAGAAATGCATCATTGGAGTACAATTCCAGCATCAGGTATTTGGTTGCAAAACGGTTTTTTACACAAGCGTAGAAATGATTTTCTCCCGGCGTCATCTTAACCAAACAGGCATAACCACTTAACATACTGGATGTCTCGGAATGAATCTGATCACCCATGATGCCCTGTGCCACCCAATCCTTATGGCCAGTGCGTTGCCAGACCTGAATACTGTCCAGGTCTTTTCTGTTAAAAAACAACTGTAATTCGACAGTGTCAGACAGTGTGTTGATTACGCTCCAACGCACCCACAGGTCGCCTTCTTTTTTGCCAAATGTCTGAAAAGGGGAAGTTGCAGGCTGGAAGGTGCTGGAATCAAACGTCAGTACAGTTGAAAAAGTAGCAGTATGACTTGAATCAATCCAGTAATCCGGTTGGATATAGGCTTGGGTGAAATCATGCCCAATCACTGGATGTGTTTGAGCATTGACCGAGATAAAATGTGTTGACAAGCAGGCAAATGCCAACAAAAATCTTACAAATGTCTTGTTATCCTGCATAATATTGCGCCGAAGATGCAAATAACAGAAAAAGCGCAACTTGCTCGGTATTAAAACAACAAATATTTTTGAAAGCCAAACGACAACTCGCATTAAGCGCTTTGTGCCGCTAACAAATAAAGTACGGCCATGCGTACGGCAACGCCGTTTTCGACCTGATTCAGGATGATGCTGTGCGGACTGTCAGCCACCTCCGAAGTGAGCTCCACACCGCGATTGATCGGGCCAGGGTGCATGATGACAATGGGCTTGTCTAATTCGTCCAGCATCTGTTTGGTCACGCCAAAGTACTGATGGTATTCGCGCAGGCTGGGAAAGAACTTGATGTCTTGCCGTTCTAACTGAATGCGCAGCACATTCGCCACATCGCACCAGCGCAGGGTATCGCGCACATCGTGACTGACTTCAACGCCCAATTCGGCATAGAACTTTGGTATGAGGGTCGGCGGTCCGCAAACCCTGATTTTTGCGCCTAATTTTTTCAGGCAAAATACATTGCTCAATGCAACGCGGCTGTGCAGGATGTCGCCGATGATGGCAATTTTTTTACCGGCTACATCGCCGAGTTTTTCACGAATCGAAAAGGCATCGAGCAGGGCTTGCGTCGGGTGTTCGTGCGTGCCGTCGCCGGCATTGACAATATTGGCCGGGATACGCGTGCTCAGGTACACGCAGGCGCCGGGCGCCGGGTGGCGCATGACCACCATATCCACTTTCATGGCCAGAATATTGTTGACTGTATCCAACAGTGTTTCCCCTTTGCTAACGCTGCTGCTGCTGGCGGTGAAATTGACAATATCGGCGCTCAGGCGGCGTTCAGCCAATTCAAAGGATACTCGTGTGCGGGTGCTGCTCTCGAAAAAGAGATTGGCAACGGTGATGTCGCGCAGACTTGGTACTTTCTTGATCGGGCGATTGATGACTTCCTTGAAATTGTCGGCCGTTTCGAAAATCAGTTGGATATCTGATTCGGTGATATTTTTAATACCCAGCAAGTGGCGCGTAGAGAGTCCTTTCATTTTTTATCGAACAAGAGTATTTCGTCCTGACCATGTGTTTCGCTCCATCGAACGCGAACATAGGCCTCATCAAGGGCATCAATGGCAATGCCAAAATAATCGGGTTGAATGGGTAAGTGTCTGTTAAATCTGCGATCTACCAGCACGAGCAATTCAACCAATTGCGGCCGGCCGTAATGCTGCAAGGCTGCCAGTGCAGCCTGGATGGTGCGGCCAGTGTACAGTACATCGTCAACCAGCAGCACTTTTTTGTTGGTGACGACAAAGTTGACTTCGTTAGGATGCGGACTTAACGGCCCTTCCGCCATTCGAAAGTCATCGCGGTAAAAGGTAATATCCATTTTACCATAGGGAATATCCTGACGATTCGTCAATTCGGACAATCTGCGATGAATGCGGGAAGACAATAAAGTGCCGCGAGGTTGAATGCCGATGATACAGCAATCAGAGAAATCGCCCCAGTCCTCGAGCAATTGATGACAAAGGCGTTCAATACAGAGCGAAAAGCGCTCGGCCTGAAGCAGGATTTTACCATCTGTCGTTTGCATGGAGCTAAGATATTCAGTCTGCTGCTGCAAATGATTGTTTGATAAAAATTTAAATAAAAATAGCCTCTGCAAATTAGTTTTGCACGGTTTTTGCCCTTAGAGGTTGTGTAAATTTCTCTGCTGGATTCAAAAAGTGCAGATTTTGGCGATAGCCA
>JADZBJ010000473.1 GCA_020852155.1 Saprospiraceae bacterium
AAGAAAGTCATTTTCTTAAGTGATAAAAAAACCTTTTCGGACTTTGTTGTCCGAAAAGGTTTTTTCATACATTTGATCCTGAAATAAAAAATACTCAAAAAGCATCCTATTTATGTTTTCACTCACTTGTGAACACGCGATCAAAGAGGTGATATTTGTTGCTCGTCAATCACTTGACGGTCAAAGAACCAACTTGAAAGAAATTGCAGCAGGTATCGAATCTCCGGTGGCGTACACTGCGAAAATTTTACAGCAATTGGTTAAAAGTAACTTTGTCTTGTCAACAAAAGGGGTAAATGGAGGCTTTGAAACGGATTTAAACAAAATGAAATCGCTGCCATTGATGCGAATTGTTGAGGTATTTGATGGTGATTTTATTGCGAACAGATGTGTTCTGGGTTTGAAATCGTGCAATTCAACCCATCCTTGCCCTTTACATGAAAAATATGCACCTGTACGAGGGCGATTGGTCAGTGTGCTCGAAAGCACTTGTATGCTGGACCTGGCTCTGGGTATTTATTCCGGCCAGGCGATTCTAAAAGAGTTATAATTGAGGCCTTTGACTGGGCGGTGCGATCTCTGAATACTACTGCCTGTACGAAGGCTGTTTTTTTAACATTAAATCGGATAAAAATATCCGATTTAGCAAACAAAACGCAACAACGATGTTATCTAAAAGTCAAGCGAGATTTTTTTTTCTCGGTGGCACGATTGTATCGTTTCTCATCTTTCTGGGTTTGTCCTGGAAGTCGTTGAGCGATGATGTGCCGCGCCAAACCAACGCACAGAACCTGACGCCTGAGGTTGTCAGGGGCAAGCATCTCTGGGAGTCAAACAACTGCATGGGATGCCACACCATTTTTGGAGAGGGGGCATATTATGCTCCTGAATTGACCAAGGTCATGGAGCGCCGTGGAGAAGCTTATGTCAAACTGGCCCTTACCAGCAAAACACCCTGGTCGCCTCGTGGCCGGAAGATGGTCGCTTATGGCTTTTCTGATGCCGAAGCAGCTGACCTGATCGCATTTCTAACCTGGTGCGGCAATGTTGACCTGAACGGGTTTCCGGCCAAGCCGAAATACCAACAACTTTCTACCAACCAATAGTCTGACGTCACATGAAATACAAATCACAACAAGTTGCCTACTGGTTTTTTGCACTGTCTATGCTTTTGCTTGCTTTGCAAATAATCTATGGATTCATCATGGGTTTTGCCCACATGGGGTATGACGGATTACATAATTTCATACCTTTTAATACGGCGCGTGCCGTTCATACTAACTTACTGGTTGTCTGGTTGTTATCTGGCTTTATGGGTGCGGCGTATTATATTATCCCGGAGGAAGCAGAGCAGGAGTTGGTCAGTGTGAAACTGGCCTACGTCCAGCTCGTTTCACTGGCGGTAGTCGGTGTAGTTGCCATTGTGGGTTATCACTTCAATTATTGGGAAGGCCGAAAATTCCTTGAAATTCCACGTCCGTTAGACTATCTGGTGGTTGTGAACGTGTTGCTTTTCCTGGGTCTGATTCTGGCGACCCTTTTCAAAGGCAAAAAACGCACAACGACCTCACTCGTACTCTCCATGGGGCTGCTTTTTGCGGCCTTGTTGTACCTGCCCGGCATGATCTGGTTTGACAACCAGACGATGGATTCTTTCTTCCGTTGGTGGGTGGTTCACCTATGGGTAGAAGGCGTCTGGGAATTGATTATGGGTGGTATTCTGGCGTTTCTGCTCATCAAGATCACGGGTGTTGACCGTGAAGTGATTGAAAAATGGCTGTATGTGATCGTCGGATTAACTTTTATCTCAGGTATTCTCGGCACTGGACACCACTATTATTATATCGGTACGCCCCGTATTTGGCTGATGATTGGCGGCGTTTTTTCGGCGCTTGAACCGCTGGCATTTCTGGGTATGGCGCTTTTTGCCGTTGCCATGTATCGCAAAGGGGAGAAAAAACACCCGAACAAAGTGGCGCTGAACTGGACGCTCGGCACGGCAATCATGTCGTTTGTCGGCGCTGGTTTGCTGGGTGTTGCTCATACCATTCCGCAGGTAAACCTGTACACACACGGTACATTGGTGACGGCCATGCACGGTCACCTGGCTTTTTGGGGGGCTTATGCCATGATTAACCTCGCTATCATCAGCTACACTTTACCCAACCTGACAGGTCGTAAACTGTACGATACCGGCAATGGCGCTCTGGCTTTCTGGCTTTCCAATATTGGTATGCTGGGTATGACCGTGGCTTTTGGGGTAGCAGGTGTTGCGCAAGTGTACATGGAGCGCATCATGGGCGTCGAATTTGGCATCGTTCAACAGGAAATTCAGGTGCATTTCGCCATTCTCATTGCCTGTGCAACGATGTTTACTGCCGGAATCTGCATTTACATGTATGAATTTGTGAAATATGGCAGACCGTCAGAAGAAGCCATGCTTAACTCTTAAAATTTAACCTTTAGAGTGTGTTCGGGAATTGGATTTTGGCCTGCTCTCGAAAAATTTAATGCTGCTCGACGTTAAAATTTTCGCCTTAGAACCCGGCTAAGACTGCAAATTTTGCCTTGATCAAAATCAAATTTTCCCTCGTTCGGCACAAACCCAATTCCCGAGCACACTCTTAGGTAAAAGGTGGAGAGCAGCAGGTTTTTGGGTTGGTTTTAACCCAAAATGACTACTCATTTTAAAAAATGCCCTCCACCCTATACCCAGGTTTTTTCCTTTAACTTTTACCAAACCTCTATGACATCCACCATCCAGACAGCCCCGTACTATAAAGCCGCCGGGCGAGAAATAGAAGTGTTTGAGCATGCTTGTCAAAACAAACTGCCCATATTGTTGAAAGGCCCGACGGGCACCGGCAAATCGCGCTTTGTTGAGCACATGGCCCACCTGTTAGACCGGCCTCTTATTACAGTCAGTTGTCATGAGGAAACCTCTTCGACGGATCTGATAGGGCGTTTTATTATCAAAGGCGCCGAAACTCAGTGGCTTGACGGGCCGCTCACCACAGCAGTCCGGCAAGGTGCTATCATCTATCTGGATGAAATTGCGGAAGCGCGCCCTGACGTTATCGTCGCGATTCACCCGTTAACGGATCACCGTCGCGAAATGTTTATTGATAAATTAGGGCAAACACTTGCTGCACATGACAATTTCATGCTGGTCGCCTCCTATAACCCGGGCTATCAACGCGGATTCAAGGAGTTAAAACCCTCCACGCGACAACGTTTTGTCGCCTTGTCATTTCAGTATCCTGAACCTAAAATTGAAGCTGAAATTTTGACCAATGAGACTGGTGTTGCGCCCGAAATCGCCTTGAAAATAGTCAATATCGGCAATAAAATTCGCAACCTGAAAGAACTTGGTTTGACGGAAACAGCCTCTACGCGCCTGCTGGTTGATGCCGCCAAACTCATCCACACCGGACTGCCTCGACGCTTGTCAGTACGTGTCGCCATTGTCGAACCCTTGTCCGATGATCCGGACATCATCGCGGCGTTGACGGACTTGTGCGATTTAATGATATAGAAATCCGCCACCCTTCGCCCTTTACTTCCACCCATTAATACATTTAACAATGATTGAAATTCAAACCTTGGAACGCCCGCAAACCGTGGGCGAAATGGTCGTAGCAGACCATCGGAAAGCCGAAGTTTTTCGTAAATTCGGTATAGATTATTGCTGTGGCGGCAAAAAGCCGCTTGAAGATGTCTGTCGTAGTAAAGGCATTAATGTTCAAACTGTTCAGGCGGAACTTGATCTGCTTGATGCCCAACCGGATACAGATCATCAGGATTTTCATACCTGGGAAGCCGATGAACTGGCTGAATATATCGTGGCCAAACACCACCAATATGTGGAAAATGCGCTACCGATCCTTCAGGAATTAACAGCAAAAGTAGCTCGTGTACATGGCGACCGGCATCCTGAATTACTACAGATCAGGCTGGTTTTCAGCAAGTTGGCTGAAGAACTTACTGCGCATTTACAGAAAGAAGAACGAATACTCTTTCCATATGTGGCTCATTTGGCCGGCGCACAGCGCTTGCAACAACGCCCGACTCCTCCCATGTTTGGCACAGTAGGCAATCCTGTTCAAATGATGGAGCATGAACACGACGACGCCGGCCAGGATATGGCTGAAATTCGTCGCCTCAGCAATGAATACACGCCGCCTGCCGACGCCTGCACATCTTACCGGGTGTTGTATGCCAAACTGGAAGAATTCGAGCGCGATCTGCACCAGCATGTGCACCTGGAAAACAACATATTGTTCCCGGCGGCAATGGCCCTGGAAAAGCAAGTCGGTTAAGAGGGTGTTTGAACTTCCCTGCTCTTTTTGAACCAGTGAGGGGAGTTTTAACAACCTCTCAGAGGTTGTCAAAACTTCCCTGCTGGATTCAAAAAGAGGAGATTTTGGCGGTAGCCAATCCTTTTTTTTCGGGGTGAAGCGGGGATTTCAGCCT
>JADZBJ010000474.1 GCA_020852155.1 Saprospiraceae bacterium
AAAATTTAATTCTGCTCGGCGTTAAAATTTTCGCCTTAGAACCCGACTAAGACTGCAAATTTTGCCTTGATCAAAATCAAATTTTCTCTCGTTCGGCTCAAACCCAATTCCCGAACACGCTCTAAAAGAACCAGTTATTATTTCACCCGGGTACATTATGCACAAACTTCCTTTTTTCAAATTGCGCTGTTTTGTCATTATCCTTCTTTTCAGGGTAATCAATCTACCCGGACAACAGGACAATTCAAGCCAATACCTCACACACTGGAATCAGTCTTCCACACAGGCTGGTTTTTTAGACACCCTGTTACTCAACAAAAAGATCGTCGCACTCGGCGAACTCGACCACGGCGACGGCACTTCATTTGTCGTAAAAACCGAATTCATCAAGTACCTGCACGAGCAATTAGGCTACCATACACTCGTGATGGAATCAGGCCTGATAAATGCGTTTTTTATGCAGCAGGCGCTGAACCAACAGCAGCATTTTCGGGAAACCGTCAGGAATAACCTGTACTACATCTGGAGCGAAGCGGCTGAAATGCAGCCCTTGTTCGACTACCTGCTCGAACAGCAACAAAAAGGCACACCATTGAAAATCGTCGGCATTGACCCTCAGTTTTCCGGCGCAGAAAACACCGCACAATTCATTGATTTACTGCAAAATACACTGTCAAAAGAAACTACTTCATCCCCATCTTTTGCCGATTTCATACACGAACTCACCGTGATGAGTCGCTGGCTGGATTACCCTAAAAAGAAAGAGCACAAGATGACAGCAGCGGCATTTGCCCAATATTGCGACACGCTGCTGAACGAATTGTCATCTGTTACAACCCGCGAGGTGAACCCGGCGCTCTGGTCCGTTTTTTTCCAAAATATCAAAACAATGGGGCAAATCAAGTGGGAGAAAAAGCCGACGTCCTTTGAAATCCGCGACCGGCAGATGTTTGATAATACATGCTTTTGGATGGACCAATATCCAGGTGAAAAATTCATCCTGTGGGCCGCCAATGCGCACATCATCAGGCATGACCGCGAACTCACCGGAGCGGGCAGTCAATACTATCTCGTGGGACTAAAAAAGACGGGCGATCACCTGTCTGGAAAACTTAAGTCAGACTACTTTTCGATCGGCATCGCTGCACGGAGCGGCGCCACACTGGAATTTCTGAACACCCAACGAAAACACAAACTGGATGACGCCGCCAGCCTAGCGCTTGAAACGCTGGTGAACACGCCATCGCCCTGTTTTATTCACCTGGCCACGATGGAACGCGCCCTGAACCTGGAGCGTTACGAAGCCGGAATGTTGTACACCAACATCCGCTGCGTGTCAACCTGGAGCCGACATTATGACGGGTGTATTTTCATACCTGTGATGGAACCATCTACGCCGTTGTGGAAAAATTAATGAGTCAGGAGTGCCTTGGCCGGCGCCCCCCCTACCCGCATTTTTTTGATATATTTGTGCGTTAACGCGCCACAGCGGCTACCAGAAGCCTAAAATGCACGCCTCTCCCCTTACCGTTCAAGACTATGAAAAACACCCTCCTCACCTTGTTATTTGCCGCATTTACCGCCATTCACGCACGGGCACAGGAAACGGTCAATATTTACGCAGCACAGCAGGATACTGCGCTGAAACTCATGCAGGGTTTTCTGCACGGCGGCACGCAGCACCTTGATTCGGTCAAAGTAGCCCGTTTAAAACCCGCCTTCTGGCGACTGGGCGCCTACTGGCTGGCCGGAAGCGATTATCTGTCCACCAAGCGGTTTGGTCCTGCCATTACGGTCAATATCAACGACCTGTACATGATCGTCAACGGCATCACCAGCCAGTCGCAAAGCCGCCCCTGGGAAAACCAATGGCAAGGCTGGGATAACCTGGTCGAAATGATCGTCACCAATTCAATCCTCGACAACCAACCAATAGATTACTGGGATCCCTGGGGCGAGCCGGATGTGTTCTGGACGGGCACACCCGCACAGTTTATTGAAATGTATCGGCGCACGATTGCCCGAATAAAACCCATAGACCCGAACGCCCGAATCACGGGGCCGGAATTCGGCTTTGCAGATTGCAACTTCAATGTTCAGCCGATCTTGTGGTTTCTGGATTCGCTACATGCCGCCAATACGCACGTAGATGGCATTTCGTGGCACGAACTATGCAACAACCCTGAAGAGACGCCAGCGCACGTACAACAACTGCGCGACTCACTGACCACCCGACCCTGGGCAAGCGATATGCGCCTGCATATTTCGGAATATTCCAGCCCCACCAGCGCCACGATTCCGGGCTGGAGCGCTGGCTGGCTGTACTACCTCGAACAGGCACGCGTGGACTGGGTTTCGCACGCCTGCTGGAATGAATCCAATGGCGCCCAACAATGGTCGAATTGCGAAAAAGGGCTGAACGGACTATTCATGCCCGACAACCAAACGCCGCAGCCCGCTTACTGGGTCCATCGCGCTTATGCCGAACTCGGTCAGGTTCGCTTAAAAACGGCGTCCGATCACCCCAAGACCGTTGCCCTGGCCGGCCGCGACGACGACTCGAAACCACTAACCATACTGGCAGGCCGATATGACAATCCGATGTTGGGCCCGCACCATGCGGCTTCCGACCTGGAAATCAACATTGTAGATTATCCTTTTTGTGTCCATTGCACGCAAAAATTAGTCATTGAGCGCATCCCTTCCAACAATGTGCCCTGGTCAATACCGCTGGAAGCGCCTGTGCCAGTGTTTTCAGGCGAGATACAATTTAACAACAGTATGGCCAGTATTTTACTGCCCGCCGTTGTGGATGGCGATGCCTATGTCCTGAAAATCCGGGCTGATGACGGTGTTCCTGTCCAGGAACCCGCATCTATTACTGCCTCACAGTGGTTTCAGGTTTTCCCAACGCTTTGTTCGGATCATATCAACGTGAAAAGTCCTGAGCACCAGACCTGCACTTTTGATCTGCTGGATGCTACAGGTACGATCATGCTATCCTGGACATCTGCCGGGGTTTCAAGCATCAGTATGAGCAGCCTTCCTGCCGGGTTATACCTGATCAGATCGGCTGATTTTCCAGGGGTGGTGAAGCGGGTGGTGAGGTGGTGATGGGAGTAAAAAATCCAACAGCGGCTAATATTTCACTCCGCCACCTCAAACTCTCCGCAATCCACTCGCAACTCGTTGGTAATCAAGGATTTATTTAAAAATTGGCAGAAATGCCCTTCGCCGTTTTTTTGATAAAATCGACAAGAAAAACACATCCGCTGTACAGAGATAATACCCGCCCGTTGCAAATGCGCTATCACGTCAAGCAATTGTTCGAGCAAGCGTCCCTTTTCGGTAAAAGGAATTTTGGCAAGGCTTCCGAGCATCGGATTGGCAAAATGGACGGTCTGTGCTACTGCCGAATTGCCCGCTTCGGTCAGATGTAATGTGTGGCTGCGGCTATCCGACGATTCGGCCCGCCGCTCAATGAAGCCTTTTTGTTCGAGAGACTTCACCGCCTCGCTGATCGTGGGCTTGGTCAGGTTAAACTCTTGGGCGAGGTAAGTGACTTTGCATTTTTCGTCGCCATGAAATTGCACGAAAATCAGAATTTGTATTTGTATCGGGCTTATGCCCAACACCTTGGCCTTTTCCCAAAGTAAAACCCGAAACCCCTCACCAAGCCGTTCGAGCGATGCAATGATTTTCAGGTCGGCATTGCTGATTTGGGCATGCGGGTCAAAAATGCTGTCATTCATAAGCAAAGAATGGGGCAGCGGATGTATCGCGCTGCCCCACAAAATTAGTAATCCTAATTATTTTTAAGAAAAAATAAGAGCGTATTCGGGAATTGGGTTTGTGCCGAACACGCTCTTAGTCGCAGCCCTCCATCTCAATGATGTAATATCCTTTTGCCTTGATAGAATCCTCTATTGCACCTTTCGCATTCTCGACATGGCAAAAACGACATTGCTTGGAAGTGAGCGGTTGTTCATCCTGACCTTTGGATTGCAAATATTCCCTGCCGAAGCCGAAGACTTTCTCCAAATCCTTCTCGTTAGCATCTACAAGGATGTCAAAATGCATTAAGCCTCCCTGTTTTTTGGGAACATAGGTGTCGTACACCGAAACTTTCAACTGCATAGGTAAATTATTTTTAGATGTGAAACCGAGCCATGCACCGCCGCCAATTGCCATCCAAAGCAGCCCTTTGAGCAGGAAAAAAGCGAACCCGGCAAACCCGAATTTTTGAAGAATGCTTTTGTTTTTCATCCTTTCATAAATTTAAAATTCACCTTCATTGATATATGGATGACACCACAGCAGGGCGGTCAGTGTGACGGCTTTGAACCAGGCTGCGTACATCGCCTCGACTTGTTCAACAGAATGACCTTTTTTCGCTAAAAAGCCTTTGATTGTAAACGTGATGGGGAATATAAATGCCACCATATAACGGAAGTGGATGATAGGAACAGCCTCCACGCCGTCCGTCTGATTCTTTTTCATGGAATGGTGCCGAAGGGCGATTTCATGTTGATAGTTCAGCCACGCTTGGTCGTATGGGCGGCGACAGAGGTCTAGAATCCATTGCCCAAAACGCTTGCGGACCGCACCGAGGTACTCCATGTTAGGCTGCCCGTTGTGGGTGAAATAATACACGAGGTGGTCGTTACCGCCAACATAGCCGTACCAAAGGTCAAGAATTTCATCTGTCTGGTCTGCCAGCACATCCCCTGCGAGACGAAGGTTTTGAACATCTTCATCACCCAAAAGCACGGTCTTTTTTAGGAGGTCAAGGTCGGCAATGCTCACAGGCGAGGTCGCTGCTTGCCCGTAAGTGTAGCCCGGAATTTGATTTGACATGAAATTGAGTTTTTAATTGTGAATAAAACAAGTTAGGATTACTAACTTAAAAATAGAATACAAATATAGGTAGTATTCCGAACTAAAAAAAATCTGAACGATATTTTTTCTTTCGGCGCAAGCGCAAGAGGGAAGATTTTGCAAGAAAAAAGACGAAAAACCTGCACCAAAAATCAACGGACTCTGAGAGGTTGTTTGAATAAAGCAGTACTGAAAATTATGATCCCTTCGGGTAAATCAAGTACCTGCCGGGGTTTCAAGCATCAGTATGAGCAGGCTTCCTGCCGGGTTATACCTGATCAGATCGATTGATTTAAGCGGGTGGTGAGGTGGTGAAAAAATCGGTGGAGGGGACACTTTATTTTTAGCGAATCGTTGTCTAGTTTTGGGGCGCACTATAATGAATCGAATTAACTACGTATGAAAATAAAATTCATGCTTGATTATACGGAAAGTCCATTTTGGTCACTTGATGAAGAAGCAAGAGGCAACTTTGGATATAATATTGATTTGGAGAGATTAGATTTGAGCGAAAATACTAAAATTAGGCTTAATTCTATTATTAAGTTATATTATCAAAGGTTAAATCCTGTTTATCAGATGTTTCCTTCCTTTTGGTCGGGAAGAATGAACTATTTCTTTCAAAAACTCCTGAAACAAGTTTACATTGAAATAGAAAATGAATTGCATGACAAATACGAATTGATAAATAACGAATATGAACTTATGAATAAAGAAATAGATATTCAAAAAATCGATAACGAATTAGAGACGTTTTTAAATAACCCATCAAAATATGCTGATGAAAAAGGAATTACATATAAAACAAAAGAAAGCCTAAATCAAAGAATACAAATTGCATACAAAGAATGGGAAAAGATAGAATCCCAATGGACAACAGACTATAATAGAAACCCGGCTATAACAAGGCAATAGAAGCCATCGCCGCAAAAATATACTTCACCATTGCACAGACTTCCATTGTCCTGTAATTCAAGTTATCTACCTACAACTAAAACATTAAATCAACGTCACCAATCTTGACATAAAAGCAAACATTAACAATATAGATAATATAATTTTGACATTAATGGATACTAAAAAAATTAAGATCCCCGCATTTCTATGGCTTGCATTCACCGTTTTTGCGGCTTATTGCAGAACCCTAACTGTTGATTCAAATCAAAAGTTAGCATGTGAAATTAATCCCAAATTATGGTTATTGGATGAATGTGGCACTAATGGATACAGAAAGAAAGCAGGAAACTGCTTAATATCGCAATCTATCAGCAAGCCAATTTTAAGTGACGAGAGCGTTGCTATATTTTACTTAGGAAAACCTGATACTATTTTTATCAATACAGATATGTCGAAAAGGTATTTTTACGTAATTGATGGCAGCCCAACTTGTATGTCCTATTTCCCTGATGGTGTATTGGAAAGTCTATCGCTCTATGTGGATCAAAATAAAAAAATCATTTCAATAACAGGAGGCATCCATTAAATATAATATTAAAGACAATCGCATCCCCCCTCGCCACAGTTTCAGGACTTTTCAACGTAAAAAGCCCTGAAACCTGACAACGGCATTTAACCCACCTGTTCACACCTGAAGAAGTAGGTTCGTTTTCCGGGGCAGGTAGAGAGATTGATTAAACTGTAATGTGTTTGAAAACGCCCTTATTATTTGTGCTCGCGCGAGGCTATGCCTCGTGTGTTCTATATTATAAAAAATTCAACTGATGCCTCACCGCGCTGCTAAACAGCAGGTACATTTTGCGCTTGTCCGATACCCGGAAACGCTCTTGTGCCACGCGTTGCGCCGGAGCGCTGCGAATTTTTGAAAACAGGTTGGTGTAATATTTATACGCCAGATAGACGCCCAGACGTGCGCCCTTGGGCAATTCACGAATGCCCTCCAGGGCCGCTTTGAAATCCGCGTCAATGTCGGCTTCGATGGCCACTTTGTCGGCCTGCGTGAACCGGCTAAAATCAACACCAGGGAAATACACACGGCCCCGATCCACAAAATCGCTTTTGATGTCGCGCAGGAAGTTGATCTTCTGAAATGCCGCGCCCAAACGACGCGCTGATGCTTTCAGGCGTTGATACTCGGCATCGTCATTTTCGCAGAAAACACGCAGACACATCAGGCCCACCACTTCTGCCGAACCATAGATGTACTCATCATAGCCATGCGCATCATAAACCGACTCCGTCAGATCCATTTCCATGCTGTGCAGGAAGGCTTCGATCAAGTCGCGGTCGATGTTGTACTGATGCACCACTTGCTGAAACGCATGCAAAATCGGGTTCAGGCTGATGCGCTCATCAATAGCCTTCCAGGTGTCTTCCCTGAAACGATCCAGCAAATCTTTTTTGTCCTGATCGTGAAACGTATCCACAATCTCGTCGGCAAAACGCACAAAACCATAGATGCCGTAAATCGGCCCCCTGAATCGGGTATCAAACAGGCGAATACCCAGCGAAAAGGAGGTGGAATAACGCCGGGTCACCAGTTTGCTACACTCGGAACATACGGTATCAAAAAGTTGGAGATGATTCATATTTAGCAGCGGTAAGTTTTTTAGTGGTAAGTTTTTAGTGGTAAGTGATTAGTGGTGAGCGGTTAGTGATTAGAGGTAAGAGGCATCCCAAACAGACAATGATGAACAACTAACCGCTAACCGTTAACCACTAACAACTAAGCAAAATTTCTCGGGCAACGACTTGGCCACTGATGAGCGAAGGCGGAACGCCCGGCCCGGGCACGGTTAATTGTCCGGTGTAAAACAGGTTTTTTAATTTTTTGCTTCTGATACCCGGCTTGAGGAAAGCCGTTTGCATCAGCGTATTGGCCAGTCCGTAGGCATTGCCCCTGAACGCGTTGTAATCGCGGACAAAGTCGGCGTGTGCATACGAGCGGCGGTACACGACATGCTCGCGGATGGATTGATGGGTCAATTTTTCCAGCCGTTCCATCGTCATGTGGTAGTATTTTTCCCTGATTTCTTCGGTGTCTTCCAGTCCCGGTGCGACGGGTATCAGCAGGAAAAGATTCTCACAACCTTCGGGCGCTACGGAAGGGTCGGTCACCGACGGCGCGCTCAGGTAAAACAGCGGTTTATCAGGCCACTGCGGACTTTCATAAATCTCGTGCGCATGGCGGCCAAAGTCTTCATCAAAGAATAGGTTGTGGTGTTTCAGGTTCGACAGGCGCTTGTTGACACCGATATAATACAACAGGCAGGAAGGCGCCATCGTGCGGGATTTCCAATAGGCATCGGAGTAGCCGCGCTGATTCGGTTCCAGCAGTTGGGTGTCAATGTGGTGATAATCCGCGCCGCCAACCACAATTTCCGCAGGGTGAAACACGCCGTCGGCCGTTTCAACGCCTTTAACCTGACCGTTTTCGCTGACAATACGCGACACTTCCTGATTGAGTTGAATCTTGACGCCCAGTTCCGTAGCCAGCGTCGCCATACCTTCTATGACTTTAAACATACCGCCCATCGGGTACCAGGTGCCGAGGGCCATATCCGCGTAGTTCATCAGGCTGTACAAGGCGGGCGTTTTTTGTGGCGTCGCACCCAGAAACAGCACCGGAAACTCCAGCAATTTGCGCAATTTTTCTTTCCGAAACAGGCTGCGCACATGCTTCGACATGGACGTGAACATTTGGAGGCGGAACATGCTGGTCACAATGCGCCAGTCCATA
>JADZBJ010000475.1 GCA_020852155.1 Saprospiraceae bacterium
ACTCGAAAAGATAAATCCCCAAAAACCATTCACTACTAAAAATCATGTTTTTTCGCTGTCTTCCCTTGCTTTTTCTCCTGCTGACGGGTCAGGTTTTGTTTGCACAACAACGCGTTAAGGCTGATCCGCGCCCGACGCCTGACCAGTTGGCGGCGCAGGACATGGAGTTCTACCTGTTCACGCATTTTGGCCCCAACACCTTTACTGATCTGGAATGGGGGCACGGTACAGAAAAGGCCAGTTCATTTGCGCCGACAGCGCTGGATTGTCGCCAATGGGCGCGTATTGCCCGCCAGTGCGGAGCGAAGGGTATCATCATTACCGCCAAGCACCACGACGGTTTTTGCCTGTGGCCCAGTCAATATTCCACACACACCGTCCGGGAAAGCGGCTGGAAAAATGGTCGCGGCGATGTGCTCCGGGAACTATCCGAAGCCTGCGCCAAAGAGGGCATCAAATTTGGCGTTTACCTGTCGCCCTGGGATCGAAATCACCCTGATTACGGCACGCCGCAGTACAACGATGTCTATGTGAAAATGCTGAAAGAAGTGCTGACGCAATACGGCCCGGTTTGGGAATTGTGGTGGGACGGCGCTAATGGCGAAGGGCCAAACGGTAAAAAACAGGTGTACGACTGGCCGCGGTTTAAAAAGACGGTGCAGCGCCTGTCGCCGCATACGGTGGTTTTCAGTGATGTTGGCCCGCAACTACGCTGGGTCGGCAACGAGCAAGGCTTTGCCAACAAAACCAACTGGAATTTGCTCGATACCGCGGGGTTCACGCCCGGACAGGGCGCACCGCATCCTGACACCTTGCAACGCGGCAACATGAATGGCCAGGCCTGGATTTCCGCAGAGTGCGATGTGAGCATTCGTCCGGGCTGGTTTTATCACGCCAATGAGGACAGCAAAGTCAAATCGCCGGAAGCCCTTTTTGAACTTTACCTGAAATCGGTGGGTCGCGGCGGGAATTTTCTGCTGAACGTTCCGCCAGATCACCGCGGGTTGTTTGCTGCACCGGATTCAGCCAGCCTGGCCGGTTTCGGGCAGTTGATGCGTGAAAATTTCAAAAATGACCTGTCTGCAAAAACGCAGAAACTTCCAACGGGAACTTATCGTGTAGATTTTCAAAAACCGGAGCAGATCAACTGCGTTGTCCTGGCTGAACACCTGAAATACGGCCAGCGTGTGATTTCCGGGGAAGTGGAAATCTGGAACGGCAACAAACGTGTCCACAGCCAGCCATTCACGACCATCGGCCACAAGCGCATCCTGACATTTTCGAGCATCACGGCTGATCATCTGATCGTTCGGATTGACCAAAGCAAAAAGCAGCCGCGATTAAAGCCGGTATCTGTTTTTCAAATCGCAGAGCACTTGATTGAAAAGGAATAAAAAAAGCCGCTCCGGGATGAACCGAAACGGCTTTGCGCCTCATTAAGGACTTGAACCTTAGACCTACGGATTAACAGTCCGCCGCTCTAACCGACTGAGCTAATGAGGCAGCTGCTTTTTTTAGCGGGGCAAAGATAATGTCACTCTGATTTAATTTTCAACCTTTGTTCAAAAAAAACTTTTTGATGTCTCCATTTTTATCGTTTTCCGAGCCCGTACAAGCCGCTTTGAGTGAAAAACGCCCAGTTGTAGCCCTCGAAAGTACCATAATTGCCCACGGAATGCCCTGGCCTCAGAATGTTGAAACAGCGCTCAGGGTTGAAAAAATTATTCGCGACAATGGCGCAGTGCCCGCTACGTGCGGCATTATTCATGGAAAATTGACCGCCGGACTGACGCTGGACCAACTGGAATACATGGGTAAAAACGGCCGTCAAATCCGAAAAGCCAGTCGCCGTGACCTGCCATATTTAATCAGCCAGCAACAAGACGGCGCTACGACGGTCGCCTCGACCATGATTATTGCGCACCTGGCCGGTATCCGCATTTTTGCTACCGGCGGCATTGGCGGTGTGCACCGCGGCGCAGCCACCACCATGGATGTTTCGGCTGATTTACAGGAACTGGCCAACACGCCCGTGGCCGTCATCAGCGCAGGCGCAAAAAGCATCCTTGACCTGGGCCTAACGCTGGAATACCTCGAAACACAAGGCGTACCAGTTATTGGTTTTGAAACCAGCGACTTCCCGGCCTTTTTTGCCCGAAAAAGTGGCTTCAACGTTGACTATCGCCTCGACACACCGCACGACATCGCCCGACTGCTGGATACCAAGTGGAAACTCGACAACAAGGGCGGCGTACTCATTGCCAATCCGGTGCCTGAAAAATGGGCTTTGGATGCCGACCTCATCGAACAAACCATTGCGCAGGCGGTCGTTGAAGCCGAAAAAGCAGGCATTCACGGCAAAGCCCTGACGCCTTTCCTGCTGTCGCGCATCGAACAACTGACCGGCGGTAACAGCCTGGCCACAAATATTGAATTGGTGTGTAATAATGCGGTGTTGGGCGCGCAAATAGCGGTTAATCTGTAAGTAGAATCAGTGTAGGTTTCTGGCGATGGTTGTTAACTCCGCCTCATCCACCGTCCAGTATTCAAAATCAAGTCCCGCCAGTCCCTCTTTATTGGATGGCGTGGTTGTTCTTTTTTTGGCCGACAGGTGAAATTCTTTTGCGCCGGTGGCTTCGGCTAAAGCCGTCAGGTTACTGCTGTTGATGCCTCCGCCGGGCATGATCGAAATGCGCCCGGTGGCTTGTTCGACCAACTGACGAATCAGCGTCAGGCCTTGCCAGGCCGACGGTGCGCCGCCGGAGGTCAATATGCGGTCAACGCCCAGTGCAATAAGTTGTTCCAAAGCCTTTTCAGGGTTTTGGACAAAGTCAAAGGCGCGATGGCAACATATCTCCAGGCCGTTGGCGGCTTCTACCATTTTTGCCATGACAGGCATGTCGAGTTCAAAATTGGCATTCAATGCGCCGATCACCACGCCGTGAGCGCCTGCTGAATGGCAAAAGCGAATGTCGTCCAGCATGGCCTCGACCTCAACAGGCGTGTAGATAAAATCACCTTCGCGCGGTCGTATCAAGACCATCACCGGAATATCCAGTGCTGCCACAGCCTGTCTGATCAGCCCTGCCGACGGCGTGACGCCGCCAGCATCTAATGCTGAACATAGTTCGATGCGCCGGGCGCCCAGACGTTGGGCCGTTATGGCTGCCGGAAGGTGCGTAATGCAGATTTCAAGAAACACTGGTTGATGTGATAATTTGATGATTGATGGATTTAGGCCGAAGGTAAAAGGTGGAGGGCAGAATTTTTTTTGCCTGAAAAATCGGCAATATACCCCTCAGCCCTCCACCATTTTCCTTCGACCTTCCACCCTTTGCCTATCCTGTTATTCCCGAATAATATTGACGCGTTCCTGCCAGAGTTTCCAGTTGTCGGATTCAATGACCATGAAATACAGTCCGGTAGCGCAGGATTTTAATTCCACCTGATGCTGTAACGGTCCGCTGATCAATACCTGACGGTGAATCACCTGGCCCAGCAAATCATACACAACCAAGGCGCTGCCCGGCGGCACGGCTTCTTCCGTATAAATGCGGAAAGAACCTGAAGACGGGTTGGGCGCTACCCTGGCCGTAATGTTTTTGGCTAGCGGGCAATCCGGCAAAGTGATACAATGCGGGAGCGAGTCGGGCCATGAACAACAATCAATGGGTTGTCCGTTGGCATTTTCACGCTGCAAGGTTACGTAAAAACAAACATCGTCGCCCGGCACACCGGAAATCGGTATCTGAATCACGGCGCTACTGCCCCACGGCAAACTAACCGGGAAGTCATTTTGCTGGATGAGCGCAGCTCCGCTGGTTTGCGTTATGCTGATGTTGTCTACCTGTACAGGCGGGTTGGTATAGTTGGTGACCTGAAGGCTGTACGTGTAGTCGCCCGCGCTTTGCTCGCAAGCGAGGCTCAGCGAATCAATTTTTGCACAGTCATAATCCGGTCTGTTCAGCTTACAATCAAAAGTCAGGGTGTCGTAACAAAGCGATGAGTCGCGGCCATACCATGTAATGACCATTTCCTGCGTCGAAGGAATGGGCGTACCAGAGCCATCTTCCCCGAAACAAACCAATGGCAACTGCCAGACATTTTGAATGTAATTACCCTGCGGAGGAATGGCATCCCAGTAAATCTCGTTGTTACCCAGAATGTTCGTTTGCCAACCAGAACCGAAGTAGTTATCAATCGTTGTAAATTGTACGCCGCTTGTAATGATCTCGGTGTTAACGCCGATAAAGAAATTGGTTGCTCCGGTGTTTAGCACTATGTTCCAGCAGCAGGAGTCGCCCGGCGTTGGGACATTGTATGCAAATGCAATTGTTTCAGGACAAGGACTGCAATCCGGCACGACGAAACAGATGGTGTCTTGACCTGAACAGCATTGAAGGTCTGGTTCGCCTGCGCAAACATCCTGTTTATGGATAATCGTAGTGAAACAAACGGTGTCGCCGGGTAGCGCTCCGATAATGTTGGCATTGAAGCAATCGGATTGCCCACCTGTCAAGCCCGAAACACTGAAACACTCCGGCGACAGATGGTATCCTGCTCCAACCGGAACGAATTGCACTGAATTCACCGGCCATTCAATTCCTTCGCCAACAGTTATGCACAGTTTGGCAGCAGGTTGATTCCAGGTTTCACAATATACCGAGTCAACAGCTGTAGAAACACAGTTATCGCATTCAAGTGTCAACGTTTCCCGGCAGACAATTTGTCCATTCGAGCTGTAATAATTGATCAGGAGTTGCTGTGTTGGCGCAGTGGCATTTTTCAAACAAAAATGTACAGCCTCGGAATAGCCTTTATCAATGTAAGTACCATAAGCCGGTGAAAAACTCGCCGTGTTGTTAAATCCTGAAAAGCCAAGTAAATTCCATTGGCTACCCGGAACAGGCGGCACGACCAGATCCGCGCCGTTCAGCACATCAATCTGGAAGCCCGTGAAATAATTGAGCAATTCATTGTTGATAATCAAGGTATAGCAACAGCCTGATTGTGTGGTGTCAGGTAAAATTGTGGCATTGATTGAATCACAAGGTTCCACGGGTAATTCACAATTACCAAAAAGCACATTGGCCACCTGTTGGGCCGTTACAACCACGGTCATTGTTCCGCCTGCGGGAGTTGAAGGCATCCAGTTGGGTTGATTCGTTTCTGTGACGGTATAAGTTCCGGGCGGCAGGTTTGGAAAATAAAACTGCCCGTTGGCGTCAGAGGTAGCCGTACCGACGACGTTGTTGGCAGCATCGGTCAGTGTGAATGTCCATCCAATCAACATAGAATCCAGCGCTGTCCAGCCATCGGTATTGATGTCCAATACGCCGTCACAATCAAGGTCTTTGAATTTTGTTCCGACAATGCTGCCGTTTGGATTGGCACAGCAGGAATCAAGCAGCAAATTCAGGCCACTGACGGTACCGTTGAGGTTGACGCCCATGGCTACGTTTCCGATATTCCAGTGTGAAATACGAAGGCAGTATTTGCCTTTCGGCAGAAGCACTGTTTGATTAACAGATACTGGAGGGTTTTGATGATTCCACGGCTGGGTATTGTCACCACAGTTATTGGCAAGTGTCGTGACCAGCACGTTGTTGTTGGCATCCCAAAGTTCGACAGCTCCGGCATCGTCAGACAGAAAGTCAAAATCAAAGGTTATTTCACTTTCTTCACACAAACAAAAACAACGTTCATAGATGAATGGCGGGCAGCTACAATCGTTACTGCCGCAGTTGTTTATCGCATAGTCGTTGAACGGTACTGCTGAAATCCAAGCCGAACCGGAAGGGTTGGCCCAGGCGCCATAGTATGGCCCTACGACATTTGCAGGCATAGGCGGAGTAACTGGCGCTCCAGTCGGAACGGCTATGGTGGTCCAAAGCGGGTCGCTGTTGCCCGGCGCGATGAGGCCTCCGGTAGCAGGATCATACCCTGTGCTGATATTGAGTGTATTGGTCAGGCAGTTTGCATCGCAAGGCGGTTCAATTGGGCAAATAACACATTGAAACACATCCACATCGCCAATTTGAGTCTTGTCGGCTGTTGAATAGGTTCCGTTGAAATCTGCAAAAATATCCGTCATGTCATTACTGGGCGATGGTGCATTGCCAATAGTGGCATTGACACCCTCCAGTCCGTACAAAACTCCTGGAACATGGTCAGCGATCATGTAGTTGGCTGTATTCCAAATGATTGAATCGCAGCTGGCCATGGCATCGCCGTTTTGGTCAGAATAGCCATAGTCCACACCACCTGCTGAATTATTGCTTGAACCCAGGCCAGTGAATACTTCTTTCACAACTGACCACACACCACCGATATTCACCAATTCGTGGGTTCTGGCTGTGTGCGGGAATCCGCGAGCAGTAATCAACATTTTTCCTGAAACCGAAAACTCGATGTCCGTATATTTCATTGTCAGGCCTATGAAACCTGAAGGCGTAACGCTGCACGTCAGGCCTGGCAAGACGCCACATTCGAATTCCAATACTTCACCTCCGCCAGTATAAATACCGCCTGCTGCCGCTCCGGGAAATCCGCCTCCGGCCGTCAGGGTAAGGCTATATACAGCATTATTCATCCCGGGGTGCTCCTCACGGCTAAAATACACTTTGGTTATGCCACCAGTCGTGTAAGTTCCGATGCCCCAAAGGCGTTCATCTGCCGGAGCAACATCATTCGCTCCGTTGTCGAGCGCAAACGGGTCGTAAGCATCCAGTACAATGCCAGTAGATGGATTAATGCGGTATATGCGACCATCTTCGAGGTTAGTAACAAACAACTGATTGTGTATGGCATCCCAGGCAATATTACCCAGGCCGTTGCCTAAGCCGCCCGTATTGGGCAGGGTAGCGGTACCCACCACCGGTGTGTTGGTCGGAATCGTGGCAACCAGGTCTGTTACATTGTTGAGGTTGCTGCCATCTGCTTTATAAATACCGCTTCCTCCAGCTGTCCCTTGATAGGAAAGCAGGCCATACCAGTTATCATCCAGGTTGTAAATATCTGTAGCGGCGAAATAGACATTTTGCTGATTGTCGGTAGCGATGCCAAAAACAGCACCGAGTCGGCTTACATCCCAGTTAGGGAACATGGTTTTGGTTGTAGCAGGGCCGGTCGTAGGGTTTAACCAGTCATCACCCAATGGGGCGGTGCTGTTGTAACGTACATCTATCAGGGCTGCTGAGGGTTCTCCGGGCCTGCCATAACAAGTCACCACGGCCTGACCGCACAAATCGGAAGTATTGCTGTTGTTGCAATTCACCACCAGGTAAATGACGCAGGTACACGGCGTTTGACCGCAAAAGCCCTGAAGCGTCAGTTGATAGGTTCCGTTTTGGCTCATGGTAGAACCGTCAATAGATACCGCTACTACGCCCGTTAACGTGCCACCATCTACGACGACATTATCGCCCAAATGTTTGAGTTCCCAACTCATGTTTTCAGGGCTACAGGTTGCGCCAGGCAGACAGCCAAAGAAATAGGTCAGTTGGTACTGACTGCTATCTACCGGACAAGGCAGGTTGTACGACCCACCACATTGCACAGCAAAACCCTGGCCCGTTGCTTGCGAGAGTGCCATGTTCGAAAATCCGGCGCATTGGCAACTGCTGCCATTGTCGCAATTCACGGTTACGCTGAAAGTACACGTAGCCGTATTTTGAGAAGCATCCGTAGCGATATAGGCAATAATTACGGAGTTTCCGCAATCAAAAAAACTGCCATTGGGATAACTGCTGGACAAGGTTACAGCACTACAATTGTCTGATGCGATCGGATCTGGCCAGTTAACCTGAGCGCCGCCATTTGTGGCGTCACCCTGGACAACCATGCTGGGCGGACACATGATGGTTGGCGACTGAGTGTCGGCCACCTGAACCTGAAACGTGCAGGAGGAAGAATTGCCGCAAGCGTCGGTTGCGATGTAGGTAACGTTCGTTGTACCGATATTTAACGGTTGCCCGGCGCCATTGCCCGAACCGCTGCCGGTAGTAGCGCCAGAGAAGACATACTGGCCGATTGTAGCGCCACAGTTATCAGTGCTGGTTCCGGTGTTGGTTAAATTAGCTACGCATTGCCCATTGGATAGCGGTATTCCGTAAGATGGTGGACAGGTGGTTGATGGTGCAATATTGTCTATTGCCGTTACTGTTGATTGACAAAACGAGATATGACCATTACAATCAATAACCTCTACAACCAATTGCCGGGGCTGACAGGCATCCGCACAGGTAAATTGATTATTGCCATTAATGACATACTGCAAGGAATTAACAGGGCAACACTGGTCAAAAGCGTTTGGCACCAAATCAATAGGCGATACAAACACACCGCCGCCGCCTGGCGGCAAATTAATGGTCAGTGACTGGTTACAAACAATATTCGGTGGTTGTGTATCCGTGCTGTTCACCGCTACGATACAGGTGTCATTCCCAATATTGTCATGCGCTATACACCGAATTAATGTAGTGCCCTGAAAATAAGGCGCGGTCAGGGGTTGACCATCTAATCGTACGCAATCCACGGTACGGGTCATGGCATCCGAGCAACTGCTCCAGATAACGGTAGGCACATAATTTGGCAGCGTTGCCCCACATTCCACCTGAAGCGTGTCATCGCAATTCAGGATGGGTGGCACGGATTGATTGGTCACGCTCACCGACTGGCATGTTGTACAGGATGAATTAGGACTCGTAGCCGTAAGACAAACAGTGTAAGTGCCGCCGGTAGCATAGGCATGGCCCGGATTCGTCAGGGTTGATGTCGCGCCGTCGCCAAAATTCCATGAGTAATTGAATGTGCCGGAAGTGGTATTATTAAATGTTACAAAGCCGCAGTTGTTGGACGATGCCGTAAAAGTGGCCGGACAGTTGGTCGTGCCGCACACCTGATTCATGAACGTGCTGTCGCTGCAAATCCAGTTGGAAGTAGCGCCATCCAATGTAAATGTATTCAGCGTAGCATTGATCTGGCTGCTACAATCCAGCAGCGTCGTGAGGCCGGTATTGTTGCCAGCCGGCGTTCCCTGATCGAAGTCGTAATACGTTTTCAGGTTCGTTTGCGGACAAGCAAGTTTGCAGTTGCGCGTCAGGTTGATGTCAGCCTGCGTACGCGCTGTCGTCCAAACCCGCACCTCATCAATGGAACCTTGCCAGAAAAAGGTACTGGTGGTTGTGTTGAAAATGCCGCCGATTCGAAAACTGGACAATGAAAAAGAGCCGGTTACCGTATTATCCGAGAAAATCTGCACCCCGTCGAGGTATAAAATCAGCGATGTTCCCGACCTGACCAGCGCTACATGGTGCCAGTTGTTGTCGCGGATATTGGTCAACGAAGGCGATTGCAACGTGCTTCCGCCGACGGTTTGCCAATAGAGACGCAGAGCGCCGTTAATTTCCGTCAGGTCAATCCGGCTGGATGGCGAGTTGGTTCCCGTTGAAAAAATGCGTCGGACATTGATGCCCGTGGATTGGCAAATGAAACGCGCCTCAATGGTAAAATCGCTGCTGCCAGAAGCCGCCAGCGGCGATGAGGCGCATTGCACATAGTCCGACGGACTCGTTGCGCTGAAATTCAAACAGCGATTGGAACACTGGCTGTAAACGGCCTGATGAAACAGGCACAGCAAGGTGAAAAGGGA
>JADZBJ010000476.1 GCA_020852155.1 Saprospiraceae bacterium
GTAGCATTCGTTGCTGCATCTTTCAACGTAACCACAACACCACTGATCGGCATTTCACCAGAACTTTGATCACCGCCTTCATCGGTATCCATCCAGACATAACCCGTTACAGAACCCAGGCACAGGAAGCCAAAATCATAAGTTTTGGTCTGCGTACCCGCGCCAATCGTTGGCGCCAGGATTTGAGGCCGGGACGTGGCTGCTCCGGCCAGTGTACCGTTAGCCGCATCTGAATCGAGATCATCCGCGACGCCGGCAGCATTGGCCGTGGTCAACACATAACCAGACAGCGGGCCACCACTGGCAAAGTCGGTCGGATCATCCAGGCGTACATAATAATCGGTGTTGGGCGTTAAGCCCGGGAAGCAATAATAACCATTTACATCAGTATAGGTAACGACAGGAACGTTGGTTGTTACGCCACCGATCACAACTGGCTGAGTAACCGGCTGACCAGCAGCGTCATACAAACTAACCCTGACACCCTCTACCGGCGTTTCTCCGGCATCCTGGCGACCATTTCCGTTACCGTCTAACCAAACGTAGTCTCCAATGGAAGCCGTAGTGGAAGGGTCAATCATTTTGAGGCCCACTTTGATAGGCTCTGAACTGATTAACTGACCAACCGTATTAGCAGTTGCGGTGTATGCAATAGAGTTCCATGCAATTTCGCCATTGGTCTTGTCTGCTTCGCCAGTCAACTGACGTACATTTACTTTAATGCGCAACTGCTCACCAAAAGTAAGCGGAGCAGCCGTATTTGACCAGCGGAATGAGAAGGCTTTCGCACCTGCTGCTGGCGTGGCCGTACTCATGTCAGTACACCCGGCAGCCTGTCCCTCGGATGCAGAAGCGGGATCAGCAGTAATTGATCCTGTAGGTAAGGCGCCATCAAGATAACAAGAGTTATAACTACTGCCATACATAACACCCAACGGCAACTCTGCATTCGGCACCGTACTCCAGCCGCTGCCGATAGTGTAGCGCTCAATCGTAATAGCGTTTGCCAGCTCTTCGCTCCACTGTGAGCCACGGCTTGTTCCAACGGTCAAACCCTTGTCACCTATATAGGGTAGCACGTCAGCAACATCCAGTTGGTTGACAGGGTCGAAGCCTGTATTTTGAATATAAATTTCATACTCGCCATTGCCATCCAGGTTCGTATTACCTGATACAGGATAACGGCTAAAAGACGCATCCAGCGCTCCTTTGACATATTTCCTGGAGTCCGTGTTGGCGCCGGAAGTAGGGTATGTCCAGATCGTTGTTCCAGGGCCTGGCACTTTTGAAGCGCACTGCCATTCATTGGTCAGCGCAGTGCCGGTAGTCGTGTAGTAAGCCATTTGAGAGCCATCGAGAGCTTGTGCATTCCAGGTATCATTGGTAACCCACGAACCTGCCAACGGCGCCTGTGCCGTCCAGCGGGATGTGAATCCAATCAACAAAGTAGGACCAATTCCGCTACCACTCAAGCCCGGGAACTCAGGAAATGAACAAGTGGAGGCAAAGGTCCACCGCACTAGTGTACGGCCAGTACCATTGTAGTTTGGAATTTTGGTGAATGCAGGCGTCAGGCAAGAGGCATCCATGTAAGGTGCAAAGTTTGTTGTTGCGACTGACCACCAGTTGGGGTCACTGCCCGTCGTTACAAAATCCCACCCCACGGGCAGCAAATCTTCTATGATAAAACCGTTCAGTGGTGCACCGAGTGCGCCTCCGGTGCCCGCTCGAAGCCCCCAAAGCACATCTTCAGGAAGTTTTGTCGTTGGCATGTAAGGCAGGTACAGGTTATTACTTGGGTTATAAATGCCTAATCCATCATTCGTAATGGTTGTAGTACCCAGGTTGCCTCCAATTGGCCAGGCACCGGAATTGCCGCCCCATTTTGAAAGTGGCAGGTTTGGCTTTTGAGGCCCTACCACAGTTGTTGCACAAGCATCTGTCCAGGCAGGATTGTTGGATTGCAGGCAGTTACTGTATTCGCCCGGCGCCATGTTGTCATCTGCGATTGAGTTGGCATAGACATTGGTCTGAGGCATACCCGTAGCCGGTGTCGTCACACGGAAACCATGCCAGTCGCTACCGTAGTATGCCAAAGTACCGTTAGCATAAGTTTTTGAAAGTCGGATACTGCCGATATTGTTGCCGGCGTCATCCAGCAGCGGCGTACCGACAGGGTGACTGCTAAACCATGAAGAAATGCCATAAGTTGAATTATAAGCATTGTACTTGTTGGTGATATCCCACCATTGTCCGTTGGAATATACCTCACATTTGATCACAGGCGACGGCCACCCCGTTACAGATGTCAGGTTGATACCATCTGGTTGTATATCTGTAAAAACCAGGCTGGAACTATGTGCCGGAATCACCAATGAGTAGAAAAATTCCTGTCCGGGTAAAGCCGGCCCACGCACATTACCACTTGTAGAAATGGTTTTGGCCGGATTACCGGCCACTGGCGGAGTGGGCGGGGTCGGGCAAACATCTACTGTCGGCGTAGTCACATCAGCAGGCGCTAAAGCCGTCGCTGATGAACCGGTCACGGTAAATACCGGACGTCCGGCGGGTGTGAAATTGACCAGCGTACCCACTGGAGGTACAGGCGCTACTCCGTTTGTTCCGCATTTAAAGCGCACACCTGTCAGAAAAACACCAGATGAACCGGCAGCCAGCGCCCCGGCAGGAGCACCTGCAGAAGGCGGAGAGGCCAGGCTTACGACAATGGTATTACCTGTAACCGTCACCCCGGTTATGTTACCCCCTGGCGCTGGCGCATTGACGATTTCCAAGGCATCCGGAATGGTATAGGTAATCTGTGAGTTGAAGCAGTGCATCGTAATAGATGCACAGCGGTAACGGATTTTGTAGTTAAAAACCGTTGATGATGCGGGTGTAGTGTTATTCACTGACACGTCAATCAGCACGCTTTGTGCTGAAGTTAGCGTCGGCAAGACTACCCAAAATACCAACCCCAGAAAGGCCAGTATTACGTTCTTGTAAATGTGTTGCATATCAGGAAATACTTTCATGAGAAGACGAAAATCAGAGGTGTTTATTTGGCAAATGGGGAGTCGGGATATTCCAATAGTTTAAATGTCGCGCTATGGAGGCTGCTACCAATGGGCGATTGCTGTGAAAAATTTTAGATTCACACGCTGGGTTGTGATCATCCAACTTATTGTGAAAAAGGAATAAAACATTCGATCGTTCGGCGGATTGATGCAGATCAATGTTTTTGAAAAGCAGAAAAGGCTTTGTGATCCATGACCACAAAAGCCTGACTCCCGGAGGTAAGGTCTCGTAACTGAAAGTATGAACAAGACCGAACATGCCACTTGATAACGGCACATTGCTTTTCATGAAAACGATTAAAAGGATAACAAAACAATCGCGAGCAAAGGTAGAGCCGCCGCCGCCGCATGTCTTCGGACAGTTAATCGTAATTTTTCACCTGCAAATTATAAAATAATAAATCAAAAAACAGCATAACTAACTCAATAACATCTTTTTAAATCCAAAAGGGCATAGCGTTTTTTCACATTAACACAGAATGTTTTTCACGCCTGCCTGGCATGTCGAAACATATATAATCATAATATAAATAGGAAACCGTAATTTAGAAAATCTGTCTCACCAGCCAAACACCCTAAATAGAAATGCTGGAGAGTCAGATTCAGTCAAGAAAC
>JADZBJ010000477.1 GCA_020852155.1 Saprospiraceae bacterium
TATTTACGACGATTTTATTGCTGATCGGACTCGTATGCGCACAAGCGCAATCGCCTACGCTTGTTCGTGATTTGCTGGATGGCTCCGGCGATGGCGTTCAAACGCTGAATGGCGACTTTGCCGTGGCTGGCTCGAAGGTGTTCTTTCCGGGTACAGACGCCGGTTTTCCCGTGGTGTTGTGTTACAGCGACGGAACAACGGCCAACACCCGGTGTTTTAACAACAGTAATGTGGTCGCTGCATCGCCTGAACTCCTCACTCCGGCGGGCGCCAAAGTATTTTTCAAAGCCTATGGCGCGGCCCCTTCGCTTTTCAGCACCAACGACGCCGGAACTGACGTCGTACTGGTCAAGCCATTTACCAACGGCCTGAACCTTGAACAGATCATCCCTTTGAACACAACCAGCGTGCTGCTGGGCATCAACAATAATGGCCCCTTTGGCATACCCAACGAACTGTGGGTCAGCGATGGCACAGCCAATGGCACCATTAAACTGCAAAACCGTACACTGCGCAACGACTTTGTAGTTACTTCCAAATATCAAGGCCGTGCGGTGATGTTTGATGGCAGTACAAACTCGAATCCATTTGAGCCTTTCATGAGCAATGGTACCAGTACCGGCACATTAGATATCAAGGTTTATATGGCCATCACTCACCCACTCGCCAGTGTCAGAACTGCTGCCGGCGCTGGTGATTTGTTATTCGTTTCCGGTCAGGAAATGGTCAATGGAGGATTAGTAAACAGGCATGTTGTTACCAATGGTACTACCGCAGGCACACGCACTATCGCCCTGTCAGGGAATATCAAAGAGGCCATCAAATTTGCCATAAACGGCTATTACCTGTTCACAGACAATGAAGTTGGGGTGTACGATTCCTCATCCGGCACTTACATGACATTGGCCTTGAATGTTTATCCGTTTGGTCAACGCCTTACCAACAACGGCAAATTATATTATCACGCTACGGACAACACGATATGGGTCACTGATGCCACCTTCAACGGTACCAAAAGCCTGAATACCACCTCCATCGGCGACTTCAATTATGAACCGACGATGATTGCTAAAAACAACCTGTTGTACTATACCATTCGGGTGGGCAGCAGCTTTGAAATGTGGGTAAAAAACCTGACATCACAATCCAATGCGAAATACGCCGACCTGCACCCGGGCAACGGGCTGATTTTTACGCCGATTTTGGCGAACCTCAACCAGCGTATGGTGTTTTCAAAACGTTCAGATGATACAGGTGTCGAACTGTGGAGCGACAGCGGTACTTCCGAGGCCGGCGAACCTGTTTTTTCAACCATGCTGATATCGCCTAACCCAACTTCGGGCAACGCAATCCTGAATATTCAACCTGAAAACCTCGGTGGAAACCTGAAAATTTTTGATGCTACCGGGCGCCTGCAACGACAAATCAACGCAATCTATTCAAGTGACCTGAATTTGCAGGGCCTGATTCCTGGCTTGTACATGATTCAATATGAATCAGGAAAAAGAACCTGGGTAAGCCGATTGATCGTCAAGGAATAATCGTAAATTCGACGAGCGCAATGTCTTACTATACGAGGCCGGGCAAGTGAATGCCCGGCCTCGCCTATTTTTGGCCCTAAAAATATCCTTGTCAATTATGGAAAAAAGAGTAACCGGCTTCGGCGGCGTATTCATTCAATGCCGCGACAAAGCAGCCATGCACCAATGGTACGAAAAACACCTCGGCATCAAGATGGAAGACTGGGGCGCTATGTTTCAACGCAGCGACGATCCCGATCCGAACGCTTATAACGTCCTGAGTTTTTTCAAAGAAGGCGCTGATTACTTCAAGCCTTCCCGGTCGTCGTTCATGCTTAATTTCAGGGTGGCCGATCTGGATGCGCTGGTCGAAGCGCTTAGGACTGAAGGCGTATCGCTGGTTGGCGAACCCGTGAATGATCAATTTGGAAAATTTGCCTGGGTGCTTGATCCCGAAGGCAATAAAATCGAACTCTGGGAACAACCCAAAGAAGACTAACAGTACCATTCCAGCATTCAACATTGCCGTATTTTTTTAACTTCATTTCAGGAAACATGATCCAGCATATTCGCCATTTTACACTCTTCTTTTCCCTTTTTATTTGCCTGTTCTCGCAGCAAACTTTCGCCCAAACCCTCACCGGCGTGGTGAAAGACGAGAAAGGCGAACCCCTGCCTTACGCTACCGTGTACATACGCAATACCAGTAACGGAACCGTAGCCAATGGACAAGGCGAATACAAGTTAGTGACCGATCTGGGTCAAAAAGAAGTGGTTTTTCAATACCTTGGCTACCGCCAACTCATTAAAAGTGTCGAGGTAAAAACCGGAAAAACACAGTTGGACGCCCAATTGGAACCCGCCGACCTGGAATTGGCAGAAGTGGTCATCACCACCGAAGATCCCGCCGTACGCATCATGCGTAAAGTCATTGAGCAGCGTAAATATTTCCGCGAGCGCATGCAGGATCACAGCTGCGACGCCTATATCAAAGGGTTATACCGCTTCATGGATGCGCCGAAAAAAGTCATGGGGCGCGACGTGGGCAACATGGGCGGCATGCTGGATACCAACCGACAAGGCATTGTTTACCTGTCAGAGTCCGTTTCCAAAGTTTACACGCAAAAAAGCCCGCGAAAAACCAAGGAAATCATGATCTCCAGCAAGGTCAGCGGCTCCTCCGACGGATTTAGCCTCAACCGGGCCACCCTGACCGATTTTAACTTGTACGAAGAACGCCTGAATGTCGAACGCGATCTGCTGTCGCCCCTCGCCGATAACGCCTTCAATTATTACAATTTTAAACTGCTCGGAAAATACAAAGACGAAAACGGCTACTCAATTTACAAGATAAAAGTCATTCCCAAACGCCCGGCCGATCCGGTGTTTTTCGGTACGATTGAAGTCGTGGATGAACAATGGAACCTCGCTGCGGCCGACCTCTCAGCCACCGGTAATGCCATTAAACAGCCGGTACTGGACACGTTGCGCATTCAACAGACCTTTGTTCCGGTCGAAAAACCCGACAACTGGGCCTTGCTTACCCAAATTACCAGTTTCAAATTCGGGCTGCTGGGTTTCAAAATCGGCGGTTTTTTCAACGGCGTTTTCTCCAACTACGACCTCAACCCAAAATTTGAAAAGAAATTTTTTGACCGCGAGGAATACCGCATTGATAACAATGCCAGCGAAAAAGACAGCCTGTATTGGCTGAGTATTCGTCCCGTCCCGCTAACCAGCGAAGAATCACGCGATTACGTCAAAAAAGACAGCCTGCAACGCATCTGGAAATCAGAGACTTTTCGCGACAGCATGGACCGCAAAAACAACAAATTCAAGCCTTTTGACCTGTTGACCGGCTATACCTGGAACAATTCATACGAGCACGTCGAGTGGAGTTTTCCGGGGCTGTTGCGCTGGATCCAGTTCAACACCGTGCAAGGCTGGGTCATGAATTTTGAACCTTCCTGGGAAAAAACCACCGACAAAAGCACGCGTTTCTGGCGCGTAAAAGGCAACCTGAATTACGGACTATCCGAGGAAAAACTGCGCGGCGGACTGCGAATTCAGCGGCGTTTTGAAAGCATCCATTACAAAACCCTCACGCTGGAAGGCGGCATCAAAACCGAACAATTCAATCCGGCCAATCCGATTGAAGTTCCGCTCAACACGGCTTATTCGCTGCTGGGCCGTCGGAATTTCATGAAAATATATGAAAAACGCTTTGTCTCCGGTATGTTTTCCGGCGTAGCCGGGCCGGGCTGGCACTTGCTGGGCAACGTCGAATGGGCCGAGCGCAATATGTTGCAAAACACAACCGATTACGCATTTGCTTCGCGGGAACAAGGCCCGTACACGCCCAATGCACCGCTGCCCTTGCCGGAGTTTCAGGCCCAATCGTTTTCTACGGCCTTTACGCTGGGTTTTGAAGCCCGCATTCGCATCGGCGAAACGTACAGCAGTTTTCCGAAATATCGGGAATACAATGGCTCCAGGTGGCCTGAAATCACGCTTCGATATCGCAAAGCCATACCGGGCGTGCTGGGCAGCGAGGCCAATTATGATTTTGTGCAGGCCCAGATCAAAAAGTCTGATTTCACCTGGGGGCTCGGAGGCTATACAGAATGGCAACTGTCGGGCGGCGCATTCCTGAACGACCGTCGTTTGTCGTTCATGGACAGGTACCAACCCATTGGCAATCAAACATTTATTGGCAAACCCGACGCCTATCGCCGCTCTTTCCTGCTCATGCCTTATTACGATTACGCGACCGACAATGCCTACGCGGAATTTCACGCGCAACACCACCTGCAAGGCTGGCTGCTGGATAAAATCCCCGGCGTTCGCCGCCTGAACTGGAAAGAAGTATTCGGAGGCGGGGTGTATTACGCCGACAAAATCGCTGCCGATGCACTCGAACCGCACGATGCGCCCTACTGGGAAGTGAATTTCGGTTTTGAAAATATCGGCTGGAAAGCCTTCCGCATGTTTCGCTTAGACGTGGCAGCGGGATTCGAAAAAGGAGAGATGAAACGAACAGGGATTGTATTGGGGATAGGCTTGTAAATAGTTCCGCCGAACCCCGTTCGGCGATGCGCGAATTAACCTAAACCGCCAATGACGCTAAAAACGCTAATTTTTGATGTTCAAAACCTGGTGTTTTTAGCGTCATTTGCGGTTAATGAAAGAGCGTAACTTGCTTTCAAATTGGGTAGTGTCATATTTTAAATGATAAAGGGATGTGTCATCCTGAGCGTAGCGAAGGAACTGGCCCAGCGAAATGTTCAATTTGACCTTCGTGGGATGCAGATGTTTCGCTACGCTCAA
>JADZBJ010000478.1 GCA_020852155.1 Saprospiraceae bacterium
AGATCCATTCACTGTGGCTGTGTAAGACTGGCAAGAAGTGGTTGGCGTGGCAATATCGATGGTTTCACTCACGGTAATACAGAATGCGCCGGTGCCGGTATTCCAGCCATCCACCTGAATGTAATAAGTCACACCAGGCGTCAGACCACTGTAAAAAACTTGTGTGCTGATACCGCTGTTATTGGTGCTGCCATCTTCATTACTGACCAAATGCCTGAACAGGCTGTAATCATTCACATTTGTTGTCGAGTAAAGGGCAATTTGCGTGTCGTCCAGTTTTCCGCTACCTGTCAAGGCAATATCAGTAGTTATCTTTACCGAACCGGAAGAAGGCGCTACAAATGAGAACCAAACAGTATTGCTAATGCCTGTATCCCAATAACCGCCGTTGGCTACTGTCGGGCTGAATTCATTGGTAGAAGTATTGGAACCTATATTCGAGTAAGCGCCATTACCGGGGCAAGAGCCGCCCACCGTCAAGGCTACCGCCCCGCTTGCCTGATTATTCGATAACGTAGTTGTAAAACTGCCCACCGAACTCCAGACGCTATTGCCCGTGCCGCCGGAGCAAAGTGCGCGCACATAGAATTCGTAGTTTCGGCTATGGCTCAACCCTGAAACAGTGTAAGGCTTGGTGCTGGTGGTGATGGTTGTACCGGATCCGAGGGTAAAGCCGCGTGGGCCGTATTGCACTTCCCAGGTTGGGCCGCTGTTGGTGTCTGTCCAGTTTAATGCGGCCGAAGTAGTCGTGATACTGCCAGCCGTTAACGAAGAGGGAACGGTACAAGGCAAATCGCCGGATTTGAAAATGACTGCATTTTGGTACGTTGAGTTCCCGCCGCTACAAACCGTCTGCACCTGTGCCTCGTACAAGGTATTAGCCGTTAGCCCACTGATGGTGTAAGGATTGGTTGCATTGTTTACGGTCGTCCAGGTGCTGCCATTTTGAGGACGATACTGTAAATTGTAGCCGGTTGCCCCCGAAACAGTTGTCCAGGTAACCGTCGCCGTAGTGGTCGTAACTGAACTGACAGAAATATTTGCCGGGGCAGCACAGGTTGGCGGTGTGCAACTCGCCGTGATACAACCATTACCATTATTGTAGGCAGAGGTAACGCGCGCACGGATCACATCACCCGGTTGCGTGCCAAATCCGTTGCTGAAATTGATACCGTACGAAGCCAGGTGGCAATAACTCATGATTGTACCGCCATTGGTCGGCGCCGGGCCAGCCGCACAACCGCCTTCAGTGGTATAGCAGTTATCGAGCGCGCCGCCCGTCCAGCCGCACCAATGCGTATGGTTGGAGCCCATGTTATGGCCCGTTTCATGTGTAAGCACTTCAACTGACCAGGAGTACGTCGGGACACTTGAATACGATGCCCATATATTGCTGTAAGCATAACCATTGGCCGAACTACAAATAGCATTTACCCAGGCTACGCCACCAATGTTTTGACCACCCAAAGCCACCAAATGAGCAAGGTCGCCTACCCAGTTGACACGCTGAGTCTGGAAGGTTGATAACGCACTAAAACTGTCGTTGATTGGATACGGGTCCTGAGCCGTCCATACATAGAGTTGTGCGACTCGAATGCCAATTTGCTCGTTGCTGTACAAGGTGGCCATTTGATTAAATAACCCTGTCATGTAATTGACCGTATTCGCCATGCTACCCTTGTTCGTGTACAAAGCAAAATCTACTTCAAGGAACATTTCAATACAGCCATTGATCAATTCTGGCGTCACGTCATGATCCAGTTTCACAGGGGCCTGACCTTCAATCTCGCGTGCTGCGCATTCAAAAGAGCGTGGCGCCTGTAAATCCTTGTCATCGTAAAAAACATAGCGCGTTCGGTTGCCAGGGGTTTCGACACGTCCGATAACCAGGTTACCGGTATAAGCAGTCGAAACAAAACCCATGATTTCCTTTTCAAAAAAACTGAACGAACAAATCGTATTGGGATCATCTGCCAACACACCTCGATAGTATAAACCCGGTGAGTAAAACTGACGCTCATTGTCGCCGGTCAAGACGGCAAACTGATTACCCAAAATGTTGTGCTGATACAAGTCAATGCGCATCGTTTCACCCTTGTATGGGATTTCAAGGGTTACGTAATCTGGACGACGCGACATGATGTCTGATAATACGGCCTCGTCAAGTTCAAGCATCTGAACTTCACGAAGGGCTTGTTGAATTTCTGGAGAAGGTTTGAAAGCAGGTTTGAAAGGTGAGAATGTTTCAAAAGTGAAGCCTTCCGAGTGCAGGTATTGCACCTGCTGGGCTACTGGTTTGGTGTTTTGCGCAAAAGTGATTGAAAGTGAAAAAAGAAGAGAAAAAAACGAGAAAAGTACGGAGTGAAGAAGTCTGTGCATAGAAGCGATTATTATTAAAAAGGTGAAGCAGGCGTGTGTCTATCAGGGAGCGCGCTGCAAATATGAATCGCAAAAACGATTATTTACACAAATACATTTACTCAATTTTAAATTTGTTAAAATTAGCAAACAATACAAGCATTATCACGGAAAACCCGCCCAAAAACAACTATAATATAGTAAACAAATACTAAGGGTTTTTACTTAATTGAAAACCATTAAGTATAGTTTTAATATTACACACCTGAAAAGCCATGACACGGGGTTATACTGGCTCAACCTGATAAACTGTCTTACCTTTACGGATGCTATCTAATGCTGTTTTATGAACATCAACGACCTCTCCTCTATTATCCGCCAGCGCCGCGCCATTTATCCAAAAACCTACGACCACAACCGCACCATTGAGCGCGAGTTGCTCGAAGTTTTACTCGAAAACGCCAATCATGCACCGACCCACAAACGCACAGAACCCTGGCGTTTCAGGGTGTTTCACACCGAGGCAAGCCGCGCAGCATTGGGTGATTACCTGAGCGATTTTTACCGAAAAAACACACCAGCGGAACTATTTTCGGAAGAAAAAATGAAAAAAAGCGGTGAAAACCCTCGATTAGCAGGCGCTGTCATTGCCATCATCATGCAACGCGAACCCACTGAAAGCCTGCCTGAATGGGAAGAACAGGCCGCCGTAGCGATGGCCGTTCAGAATATGTGGCTCAGCTGCACCGCCATCGGACTCGGCTGTTACTGGAGTACTCCCAAAGCCGCGCTGGAGCCTTTCGATTTGTTACAATTAAAACCCGGTGAAAAGCCCCTGGGGCTGCTCTATATTGGATGGCCGATACCTTCCATGCCCGTCATTCCGGCGCAACGCCGCCCTGTTTCCGAAAAAACCATCTGGATTTAATTATGCTGCTCTACAAACCAGACCGACACTTGTCGGCCAATATCCAACTGGATGGCTCGAAAAGTATCAGCAACCGCGCCTTGATCGCGCTGGCCCTGGCTGGAGCCAACCCTGCTGATTACCTGTCGAGATTGAGCACCTCCAGGGACACAACAACCCTGCTCCGGCTACTGCAACAACCCGCCGATGCAACCTTGTTTGATGCCGGTGATGCCGGTACAACGTTCCGGTTCATGACCGCTTACCTGGCCATGCAGCCCGGAAAACAACTATTAACCGGCTCGCATCGGATGCTACAGCGCCCTGTTGGCCCACTGGTGGCGGCACTGCGCGAACTGGGCGCTGATATTGAATTCGCTGGCGAAACTGGTTACCCGCCGCTACAAATCGGCGAATGGCATTTGCCGGAACACAAGCCCGTGGTACACATCGAAGCAGGTACCAGCAGCCAGTTTCTTTCTGCGTTGCTGCTCATTGCGCCTTATTTACCACAGGGACTCGAACTTGTACCCACTGGCCGACTGGTATCCAGACCGTATCTGGACATGACCCTCCGGCTGATGCGCTATTTCGGTGCCTCAGCGTCATGGGAAGGAGAAAGCATCGTTGTGGCGCCGGGCCGCTACACACCACGCCAACTGGAGGTCGAGGCTGACTGGTCAGCAGCATCTTACTGGTATGCCATGGCCGCATTTGCAGAAAAAGCCGAAGTGAACTTGCATGGCCTGTTCAAAGACAGCTGGCAGGGTGATGCAGCCCTGGTCTCCATGATGCAGCGACTGGGCGTGGAAACCGATTTCCATTCGACAGGTATTCGACTTTACAAAGCTGCCTCAACACCGCACGCGGCTTTCGAACAGGATTTTCTGGAATGCCCGGACATCGCTCAAACACTGGCTGTCGTTTGCGGCGGACTCGGTTTGGCGGGCCTTTTTTCCGGCCTCGAAACACTAAGCATTAAGGAAACTGATCGCATTGAAGCGCTTAGGCAGGAATTGAAAAAAACAGGCGTTGCGTTTGTGCGTTTACCGGCGCATTTATCAAAAAAGTCGCCCGGAAAAACATTTTACCTTGTCGAAGGAAAAGCGCAATGGAATGACAACCAACCACCTGAATTTGCTACCTACGGCGATCACCGCATGGCGATGGCCTTCGCGCCACTGGCCATGTTACACCCCGTCAGCATTCAACACCCGGAAGTCGTATCCAAATCTTATCCTTCATTTTGGAACGATTTGGAAAGCGCCGGGTTTGTTATTTCATAAACTGGTTGCAAAATCCAGCAATCAAATCCGGCAAATCCCTTAATCCAGAAAATCCTGATCTATCTTTGCGCCTCATTTTTCACAAACCGTTCCACTAAAACTGGAACACCCGACCGTTGTATGGCCGGGCTAAAATATTCATTTTCAATGATTAATATCACATTTCCCGATGGCAACGTTCGTCAGTATGCCGTCGGAACCACCGCGCTTGACATTGCCAAAAGTATCAGCGAGGGCCTTGCCCGAAATGTACTGGCAGCCAGTGTCAACGGCGAGGTGCGCGACCTGTCGCGCCCGATTGATTCGGATGCGCATGTTATGTTTCACAAATGGGAAGACAAAGAAGGCAAACAAACCTTCTGGCACTCGTCGGCCCACTTGCTGGCCGAAGCCATCGAAGCCCTGCATCCGGGCACGAAATTCGGTATCGGCCCGGCCATCGAAAACGGCTTTTACTACGACATTGACTCTGGCGACAAACCGCTGACTTTCGCTGATTTGCCCGCCATTGAGCAAAAAATGCTGGAACTGGCTCGTCAGAAAAGCGAGTACAAACGCACCGAAGTGTCCAAAGCCGACGCAGTCAAATTTTTCACAGAAAAAGGCGATGAGTACAAACTCGAACTGATCGAAGGACTGCAAGACGGACAAATCACTTTTTACCAGCAAGGCAATTTCATTGACCTGTGTAAAGGGCCGCACATTCCAAGCACCGAACCGGTAAAAGCGGTGAAAATTCTCAACCTCGCCGGTGCATACTGGCGCGGCGATGAGAAACGCAAACAATTGACCCGCGTGTACGCCATCACATTTCCGAAACAAAAGGAACTGGATGAGTACCTCGTGCTGCTGGAAGAAGCCAAAAAACGCGACCACCGCAAACTCGGCGCAGAACTGGAATTGTTCATGTTCTCGGAAAAGGTCGGCGCAGGTCTGCCGATCTGGTTGCCCAAAGGCACGGCCCTCCGCAAGCGCCTCGAAGATTTCCTGAAAAAAGAGCAAATCAAGCGCGGCTATACACCCGTTATTACCCCGCATATTGGCCACAAAAACCTGTATGTCACTTCGGGGCACTGGGAAAAATATGGCGAAGACGCCTTCCGCCCGATCCTTACGCCCAACAAAGACGAGGTGTTCCTGCTCAAACCCATGAACTGCCCGCACCACTGCGAAGTGTTCGGCCACCGTCCGCGCTCCTACCGCGAACTGCCTGTTCGTATCGCTGAATTCGGAACCGTGTACCGCTATGAACAATCCGGTGAATTACACGGCCTGACCCGCGTTCGCGGCTTTACGCAGGACGACGCGCATATTTTCTGCACCGAAGATCAACTCAAAGACGAGTTTCTGGCCGTGCTTGATCTGACGCGTTTTGTGTTGGCCAAATTGGGTTTTGAAAAATTCACGGCCCAAATTAGCCTGCGCGACCCGGAAAATAAATCGAAATACGTTGGTACCGACGAGAACTGGGCCAAGGCTGAACAAGCCATCATTGATGCCGCAGCCGAAGCCGGACTGAATACCGTTACCGAACTGGGCGAAGCGGCGTTTTATGGGCCAAAACTTGACTTCATGGTCAAAGATGCGCTCGGCCGTTCGTGGCAGTTGGGCACCATTCAGGTGGACTACAACCTGCCGATTCGCTTCGACCTGACCTATGTTGGCGCTGACAACCAGCCCCACCGTCCGGTCATGATTCACCGCGCGCCGTTTGGCTCAATGGAGCGTTTCACAGGTGTGTTGATCGAACACTGCGCCGGTAAATTCCCGCTCTGGCTCACGCCCGAACAATTCGCCATCCTGCCTGTGTCGGATAAATTTGTGGAATATTCCTACCGCGTCAAACAGGCCCTCGAAGCCGAAGACCTGCGCGGATTTGTGGATGACCGCAATGAAACCATTGGCCGGAAAATTCGCGACAACGAACTCAAGCGCATTCCTTACTTGCTCATCGTGGGCGAAAAGGAAGCCGAAGCCGGCACCGTCAGTGTGCGCAAACAAGGCGAAGGCGACCAGGGTGCAGTCAGCATCAGTGCATTTGCCGATCTGCTGAAAGCAGCGCTGTAAGGTCGTTATAAAATAAGATTTTCATGCGCGACCGACTTACAAATCGGTCGCGCTTTTTTTGTTATTACATTATCGCATCATCATATTAAACCTTATTTTTGCCAATATAATTCTACAGAATGATTCAACACATTAAAGTGTCAAACCTCCTGTCTTTTGGCCCTGATGGCCTTGACCTGGAAATGCGCAACCTAAATGTCCTGATAGGGCCTAATGGTTCGGGCAAATCCAATTTTTTGGAGATTTTTGAACTCTTACGTACCATGCCTTCAAATGATAGCCTTTCTACAATTCGTTCAGGAGGTGGAGCACCTGAATGGATTTGGAAAGGGGCGCCAAAGGATGCTAAAATCATTATTGATCTCGTAATTAACTATTCTAGTAAAATTCCTATACGGCATTTTCTATCTTGGCATTACCCTTATTTATCATTTCAACTATCTGATGAAAAAGTTGAGAACGAGCGCTCTATCGGGGAAAAACCAGATGTAATGTTTTTTTACAGGTATTTCAATGGGAGGCCGATGATTAGTGTCAACGACTTAAAAAGAAGTGAAAAAAAATTATCACGGGACAGTGTCAATCCAGATTTATCAATTCTATCACAACGTAGAGATCCAGATAACTATCCAGAAATATCCTTTTTGGCCAAAAAATATGAAAGTATCCGAGTTTATAAGGATTGGACTTACGGTCGTAGGTCAAATTTAAGATTACCTCTACCTATAGACCTTAGAAACGATCATTTAGACCCTGATTTTTCCAATATTGGATTAGTTTTATCCAGATTAAGGAAGGATCCGACAACCAAGAGAGACTTAATTAATGCATTAAGAGACATCTACGAAGGAATCACCGATTTTGAGGTACTCGCAGAAGGAGGGTATTTGCGTATTTTTTTCACGGAGGGTGATTTTTTCATACCATCAACTCGAATCTCGGACGGCACCTTGCGTTACCTCTGCCTGTTAGCCATATTACTTGATCCGACGCCTCCACCGTTGATTTGCATTGAAGAACCTGAATTAGGCCTCCATCCATACATCATACCTAAACTGGCTGACCATCTGGTAGATGCATCTTCTCGGACGCAATTGATCGTTACTACCCATTCAGATATCTTGATAGATGCTTTGGGAAATAAAGGTCACGCTGAATCAGTGCTGGTTTGTGAAAAACACGATGGACAGACGCAAATACGTCGTTTAAAAGAGGAAGATTTGGCCCACTGGCTTAAAGCTTATGGGCTGGGTCAACTCTGGATGCGTGGTGAAATCGGGGGTACAAGATGGTAACAGTTAAAATTTATATCGAAGGCGGAAGTGCACAGGACAAAAGTATTTATTCCTTGTTCCGCGAGGCTTGGTCAAAATTTTTTGAATCAGCTGGCCTCAAAGGTCGCATGCCTAAAGCCATTCCATCATTCGGACGGCATGACACCTACCGCGATTTTTGCCTTGCTTTTAACAATGCTCGCCCAAACGAGCGCATTTTACTCTTGATAGACAGTGAGAAACCGCTCGTAAAAAACGAAAGTATCTGGAAACAACTTTCAAAAGAAAGTATGCCGCCGCCCGAAGGAGCTGGTGAAGAACATATCTTTTTGATGATTCAGGTAATGGAGACCTGGTTTTTGGCCGATATTGATGCCCTTAATCTGTATTTTAGGCCTGATTTTAAAGCCACAAAAATTCCTAAATGGAATGACCTTGAATCCGTTCCCAAAGAAAGCGTTTTTAAGGCACTGGAAGACGCTACAGCATCCTGCCCTAAAAAGCAATATGCAAAGGGCAAAATTTCATTTGAATTACTGAAGGCCGTATCTACGAAAAAAGTCACAGAAAAATGTCCGAGTGCAGCCCGTTTAATTGAGCATTTGAAACAAATTTCTTGAGATCCCCTAAAATTATCACAACATCGCAACATCAAATCATCACTTTAACGCTTACTTTTGTCCCCCTGTTTTTTACGCGCTTCAACCAATGTCTAAACAATCCATGTACTCTTCGCGACCGGCCCTGATGGCCCACCTTGTTTTGGGTTATCCCGATTTGGCCGCCAGCATTCAAACGGCTGAAACTTATATCGCAGCCGGCGTTCAGATTCTCGAACTACAAATACCTTTTTCACACCCCACTGCCGACGGCCCGGTCATTACCCAGGCTTGTCAGGAGGCCACGCGTCAAGGTGTGACCATTGAAGATTGCCTGGAGGCTATGGCTCAAATTCGGGCAAAGTATCCGGAGCAGGAAATCATGGTCATGAGCTACCTGAATCGGGTATATCACTATGGTTATGCAAAATTTGCAGCCACCATGGCCAAATTGGGCATTCGACACGTCATTATTCCAGACTTGCCGGTTGACGCTCCCCTCACTCAGCAATCATCAGATATAACCTTGGTACCGGTTTTGGCGGCCAATGTTTCAAACAGCCGACTCGACCAGTTGCTCAATGCCAACCATGACTTCTTTTACCTGATGTCTGATTTTAAAATCACGGGCAGCGGATTCAGCCTTCACCCAAGACTTAAAGAAATTATTCAGCGTATTCGACAGTCTGAAAATGGCGCACAACGCCGCACCGGTATCGGATTCGGCATTTCTACACCCGAACAAGTGCGATTGGTCAATCAGGAAGCGGATGTAGCCATCGTAGGGTCAGCATTGATTAACGCTCAAAAAAACGGCCACTTAAATACATTTTTGCAAGACATCATGGCCGCATAACTCAACTCAATAACCAAATGACTCCGCTTTTTAAAAAATTGACTTATAAAGGGCAGCAGCCAATCGTTGTGTTGCAGCCGCCCGACAGTTTTCTCAAAGAGATAACGGACATGGCTGAATTTGCAACGTTTGATGACAAACTCGATCATTTGAAACCTGATGGTTTTGTCCTTATTTTTGTCACCAAACAAACCGAAGTTGATCATTTTGCCGTCCTTGCTACTGAACGCCTGACCGATGACGGCATGTTGTGGTTTGCTTACCCAAAAGGCAGTTCAAAACGCTACAAATGCGATTTCAACAGGGATAATGGCTGGGCAATATTGGGCAAGGCCGGTTTTGAGCCTGTCCGGATGGTTGCCATTGACGAAGATTGGTCGGCGCTCAGGTTTCGGCGCGTAGATTTTATTAAAACACTGACGCGCAACGAAACCATGATTTTGTCTGAAAAAGGGAAAGTAAAAAAATCTGGCCAAGCCTGATTTGCCGTTTCAGGCAAGAAAAAAGAACAAAAACAAACGTATTTTTGCTATTCGTGCATACAATGTGTGCCTAGGCAAACAAGCACTATTTCTATAAACAAACATTGTGAAAAGCGTACCAAACTAATGTCAAAAATAGAAGATTCTGATATGAGACGTGGCAGAACCACTCAACATCGCTGTTCTTTTTGTGGTCGAGGCGAGGAAGATGTGATGATTCTGGTGTCCGGTATGGAAGGCCAGATTTGCGATCAGTGTACTGAAAAAGCACAGGAAATCATTGACGGTGAAATGCGCAAGGCAGGTGTTCAGCCCCATGCGCATGGCCATGATGATGATTCGCCAAAAAGCGCCAAATTCAACAGCCCTTTGCAACTGATTCCTCCTAAACAGCTCAAAAGTTTTCTGGATCAGTTTGTCATCGGCCAACACGACGCCAAAAAGGTACTGAGTATTGCCGTGTACAACCATTACAAACGTTTGCTGCAATCCAAAGTGCAACGCGAGGATGATATCGAAATTGAAAAGTCGAATGTTTTGTTTGTTGGCCCCACCGGCACCGGCAAAACGCTCATGGCACGCAGCATCGCCAAACTCCTGAACGTGCCATTTACCATCGTTGATGCGACCATCTTCACCGAAGCCGGTTACGTTGGCGAAGACGTAGAAAGCATTCTTTCCCGCCTATTGCAGGTGGCCGAATACGATGTGGAAGCAGCCGAGCGCGGCATCGTCTATATTGATGAAATTGACAAAATTTCACGCAAACAGGATAACCCCAGCATCACGCGCGATGTATCCGGCGAAGGCGTGCAACAGGGCATGCTGAAAATGCTCGAAGGCGCTGAAGTCATGGTACCTCCGCAAGGCGGCCGTAAACACCCGGAACAAAAAATGATCAAAATCAACACGCAAAATGTGTTGTTTATCTGTGGCGGCGCATTCGACGGCATCGAACGCATCATCGCCCGCAGGGTCAACAGAACGGTTATCGGATTTAATGATAAAAACCAAAAGCGTGTCGAGAAAGAGAACATGCTTCAGTACCTCAGCCATCAGGACGTTAAATCTTTTGGCCTGATTCCTGAATTGGTTGGCCGACTGCCCGTACTGGTACACCTCGACCCATTGGATCAGGATACATTGCGTCGAATCCTGACCGAACCCCGAAACGCACTCGTCAAACAGTATCAAAAACTGTTCTCGCTGGAAGGTATTCAACTGGAAATCATGTCCGAAGCCATTGAATTCATGGCCGAAAAGGCGCTGGAATACAAACTGGGCGCTCGCGGACTTCGTTCGCTTTGTGAAGAAATTCTCCGCGATGCCATGTTCGACCCACAGTTGACCACCGGCCCCGACGGCGAAACAAAACTGATTATCACTCGTGAATATGCTGAACAACAATTAGCCGCTCAACACGGCCGATTGATGGCAGCATGATTGGATTGATTCGATTAGTTCCGATTATTTCGATTACACGCTATTGAGTGCATACCCTGTTGTGTCACGAAAATCCGCGTTACTTGTATCCGCGTTATCCGCGTTCCATTTACGCTACGCATGCAATCGAATCAATCGGAACTAATCGAACCAATCGAATCAATCCTTAAACTCGCTTCATTATCATGCTCGTAAAAACCTACGCAGGCGCCGTTCACGGCGTTGATGCACAAACCATTACCATCGAAACCAATGTCGGCGGCGCATTGGGTAACACCGAAAAACTCGGTATTCACATTGTCGGACTTCCTGACAACGCCGTCCGCGAAAGTCTGCCGCGCATCGAAGCGGCCGTTAAGAACTCTGGCTATCGCCAACCCAGACTCAAGACCATCATTAACCTCGCGCCAGCCGATATTCGGAAGGAAGGATCGGCGTTTGATTTGCCGATTGCGCTGGGCATGCTGGCCGGTGCGGGCATTATTCCGCCCGACGGTCTTTCCGAATTTTTCATCATGGGCGAACTCTCGCTCGACGGCACATTGCGGCCCATCAAAGGTGCATTGCCCATTGCTATCCTGGCCCGAAAAGCCAAATTCAAAGGCTTTATTCTACCAAAAGCCAATGCGCGTGAAGCGGCCATCGTCAATGACCTTCAGATATTCGGTGTGGACAGCCTCATGGAAGCCATTGATGTACTGGCCGGCGATTCAGCCATCGAACCCATGCAGGTGAATACCCGCGATGAATTTGCGCATCGTCAAACAGACTATGACGTTGATTTTTCGGATGTAAAAGGTCAGGAAAATATTAAACGCGCCCTCGAACTGGCCGCAGCCGGAGGTCATAATGTTATTCTCATCGGCCCGCCCGGCGCCGGCAAAACCATGCTCGCCCGCCGATTGCCGACCATCTTGCCTCCGCTCACCTTGCACGAGGCGCTGGACACGACAAAAATCCATTCCGTGGCCGGTATTCTACCGGGGCATTCAGCGCTCGTCAGCACCCGACCTTTTCGTTCGCCCCACCATACCATCAGCGATGTCGCCCTGGTAGGCGGCGGCTCAGATCCCATGCCCGGCGAAATCAGCCTGGCACCCAACGGCGTACTTTTTCTGGATGAATTGCCTGAGTTTAAACGAACAGCCCTTGAAGTCATGCGTCAACCCATGGAAGAACGCAGGGTAACCATCAGTCGCGCCAAGGTATCGGTGGATTATCCGGCCAGTTTCATGCTGGTCGCCTCCATGAATCCCTGCCCCTGCGGTTTTTATAACCATCCTGAAAAAGAGTGTGTTTGCGGCCCCGGCGTCGTGAAACGCTATGTGTCCAAAATATCCGGGCCGTTGCTGGATCGCATTGACCTGCATGTAGAAGTTACGCCTGTAAAAATTGATGAGTTAACCAATTTGCGACGTGCCGAAACTGGCAGCGCAGATATTCGCGAGCGCGTGTTGAAAGCCCGTGCTATACAGGCAGAAAGATTCAAGGACGAGAAAGAAATGCACGCCAACGCTCAAATGTCAAGCAGAATGGTGCGCGAAGTCTGTCAACTCACACCTGAAGGGTTGACGCTGTTGAAGACGGCAATGGAACGTTTGCAACTCTCCGCCCGCGCCTACGACCGTATCCTGAAAGTGGCCAGAACGGCCGCCGACCTGGCCGGCAGTCCGGACATCAGGATTGAAGACCTGGCCGAGGCTATACATTATCGTAGTCTGGACAGAGAGGGTTGGGCTGGCTAAGAGTGTGTTCATTCATCATCAAGCAGCCGCTTGTCCACTTCTTTTGGTTTTGATTCCAATTCTTCAAAATCAACAAAATCGCCTTCCCGCCGCTGGCGAAAAGGATCATTTTGTCCGCCACCTGGGTCAAATTCACGCTGCATGGCCTGCAGGCGATTGTAACCAATGGATTTTACAAATAAATACAGGCTGAAAAACGGAAAAAGCAAGACACAGGCAGCGCCCCACAAAATCGCAGCAATCGGATTTCGACGCAGCATTTCCAGAAAACTCTTGCCGGTATCAGCGACAGCCCGCCAATTGATGATTA
>JADZBJ010000479.1 GCA_020852155.1 Saprospiraceae bacterium
CGAAGTTTTCAATTAGGTTTGCCGCAAATCTTTCAATTCGATACGATAAAACATGAATTACACAAAATTTTTGGGATTACTGCTCTTGCTCTGCGGCACAGCCTTGTTTGCAGACGCGTGCAAAAGTACCAAAGCTTCCAAAACTGACGCTACGAAAACAGCGATGACCAAACCTGCTGCAAAAGATAGTATTCCTGCCGCAGCCAAGGACAAAGACAAGGATGCCAAAAAGAATGGCCCCAAACCCTTCGCTGATGTTATTACGGCCAAAGCCGTGACGACAGCCGGACTTTTGACGGTGCACAAAATCGAGGACAAGTATTTCCTGGAAATTCCCGATTCGATTTTGGGCACTGAAATCATGGCCATAACCCGCGTCGCTAAAACACCCACGGGCGCAGGGTACGGCGGTGAAGAAATCAATGAACAGGTTATACGCTTTGAAAAAGCGCCAGGCGACCGGATTTTCATTCGCGTTGTAGGTTATTACAATGTCAGTGGCGACTCGACGCAGGCTATTTTCAAGGCCGTTCAAAATTCGAATGTGGACCCGATCGCCGCGGCTTTCGAGATCAAAGCCTACCACGATAAAAAGGCCTCAGTGATTGAAGTAACCGACTTTTTCAAGGATAACAACCAGATTGTTTCGCTGCCGCCGATGTACAAACAGCGATTTAAAATCAATGAAATTCAAAAAGATCGCAGTTACATCCAAAGCATTCGCACTTATCCGATCAATACAGAAGTGCGTACGGTAAAAACATTCGGCGTTTCACCGCCGTCGCTCAAGCCGCCTTCAACGTTCGATCCGTTTGACCCGGTTAATCTTCCGGCTGGTATAGAGGCTGGCGTTGTGACCTTTGAATTGAACACGTCATTCCTGATGTTGCCTAAAAATCCGATGCGCCCGCGCTACTTCGACCCGCGTGTGGGCTATTTCGCTACCGGATTCACACAATATGAAGACGAGTCGCAGCGCACCGAAGAAAAGCGCATCGCCGTTCGCTGGCGTTTGGAGCCTAAAAACGCCGAAGATGCAGCGCGTCAGCAGCGTGGCGAACTGATCGAGCCAGCCAAACCCATTGTGTACTACATTGATCCGGCTACGCCGCAAAAATGGCGTTCAGCCCTCAAGCAAGGTGTTGAAGACTGGCAACCCGCCTTCGAGCAGGCTGGCTGGAAAAATGCTATTCAGGCCAAGGACTGGCCTGAAGCCGATACAACCATGAGCCTGGAAGACGCGCGTTTTTCCGTCTTGCGTTATTTCGCCTCCGACGTTGAAAATGCCTACGGCCCGAATGTGAGCGATCCGCGCAGTGGTGAAATCCTGGAAAGCCATATCGGCTGGTTCCACAATGTGATGAAACTGCTGAAAAAATGGTACACCACCCAAACTGCAGCGGTTGACCCGCGCGCTCGCAAAAATGAATTTGATGACGCCCTGATGGCTCAGTTGGTGCGTTTTGTTGCTTCTCACGAAGTTGGTCACACACTCGGCCTGCGTCACAACTTCGGCGCCAGCAATGCCACGCCGGTTGAAAAGTTGCGCGACCCGGCCTGGTGTTCTGCCAACGGACATACTTCGTCCATTATGGACTATGCGCGTTTCAACTATGTCGCGCAGCCCGAAGACGGCGTTCAGGACTTGTTTCCGCGCGTGGGCGATTATGACCGCTGGGCGATAGAGTGGGGGTACAAACCCATCCCCAATACTGCCGATGCAGAAGCCGACAAAAAGGTGCTCAACAACTGGTATCTGGATCGTGTTGCCAACAATCCTCGCCTGCGTTTCCTGACAGAAATGAATTCCTATGACCCTCGCGCTCAAAGCGAAGACCTGGGCGACAACAGCATGAAAGCCAGTGAATATGGTGTGAAAAACCTCCAGCGCATCATGCCCAACATCACGACCTGGACCAAGGAAGAAGGTGAAGATTATGACATGGTATCAGAGTTATACTCCAATGTGTTTGGCCAATACGCGCGCTATGTCGGCCACGTAACCAAATGGGTAGGCGGTATTTATGAAACGCCAAAAACGTCCGACCAGACAGGCACTGTTTACGAGCCTGCTCCGGTCGAAATGCAGCGCGACGCTGTTCGGTGGTTGAATAAAAACCTGTTTGAAACGCCGGAATGGCTGCTTGACCCAAAAGTGCTGGCGCTGATTCGCCCCGATCAGGGCGTTGCTCAACTGACATCGTTCCAGGGCATGGTTGTTGACCGTTTGTTGGCTGCTGACCGTCTGCAACGCATCATTGAAATCAAATCGCCTTATGGGGTTGACGCACTGTTTGATGACCTTCGCAATGGCATTTTTGCTGAAATCAAAACCGGCAAAGCCATTTCAGTGCATCGCCGCAACCTGCAAAAAGTGTTGCTGGATAAACTGATCGTACTCGCTGCACCAACCATGCCAGACAGCAAGCGCAGTGACATTCCATCCGTGGCGCGTGGCAACATGACCACACTTCGCCGCGAACTGAAAGCGGGCCTTGCGCGTACCACCGATCGGATGAGCCGTTTCCATATCGAGGATTGTATTGCTCGTCTGGAAAAAGCACTGGAAATTGAACAGGCCAGAAATTGATAGATCTGGTGAATATGCGTGCGTTTTTATGAGATGACAACGCGCGCCTTCCAAGCCCCGATATCGGTGCAACTGCGGAAAAACACTTAGTTGATTCCGGGTAGCATTGATGTCGGGGCTTTTTTATGCATTGATTACCAGTAAATTAGATGGAGCAAACGGGCGAAATGCGCAAATTGTCCATTTTATTCCATTTTTTATAGTGTGAAATGTTTCCCGATTCCAAATTAGATTTGTCATATTTGCCATCCAGAAAACGAAAGCAATCACTTTTGACCCGAAACGATGATACGAACTTCGTCATCATCATTCTTTTTACTCCTTATCTTACTGTCAACTTTTTATGGTTAAAAGACTTCTTGCCTTACCGTTATTATTCGTGGCCTTCTTTGCCTTCGGCCAAAACCTGAAACCCATTGCGCAAATGGTGCAGCAGGCTAAAAATGCAGGAACACTCCCTCAAATTGCGTTTTTTGACAAACAAACCGGATCAATTACTCAAAACGAGCAAGCCTCCTCGGCGCTCAGATCTGGAACATTGCTCTACTGGGATGAAGCGCAGGCGCAAACACTGCGTTCGATGGGCGGACAGCCGGTATCCCTGACTTTGCCTTGGGGAAATGGCGCTACTATGGCGCTCGATCTGGTGCCGGCGCGCAACTATTCCCCTGAATTTCAGGCTGTTGATGCTTCCGGTAATTCCATCTCGGCAGATTTGGGCGTGCATTACTGGGGCACTATTCAAGACAACCCTGAGTCGCTCGTGACGATCAGCATTTTTGCCAACGAAATGGTGGGCATGATCGCTGTCGGTAACGAACGCTACAATATCGGTGTCCTGGCTAATGACGCCAGCCGCACCCACGTATTGTTTCGCGAAAGCGACCTGAATCAGGCCAATCCCTTCAACTGCCTGACAGAAGACGAACTGTATGACATTGGTCAGCAGGAAATGAACGAAGTAGAAAGTCGCGCCACTGGCCCGACCAACTGCGTGCGCATGTATGTGGAGGCGGATTACACACTCTTTCAAAACAAAGGCAGTGTGGCCAATGTGCAGACTTATGTGTCGGGCGTGTTCAGTCAGGTTTCTGCGCTGTATGCAAATGAATCGGTGATTCTGGTGCTTCACTATCTCAAAATTTGGGACGTAGCAGACCCCTACACTGGCCCTTCTGCCAGCAATTACCTGACCCAATTCCGCACGGCTCTGAACGGCAATTTCAATGGCGATTTGGCGCACCTGATCGGTATTCATGGTTTGGGCGGCGTAGCCTATCTGGATCAATTGTGCGGTACCACCTATCGCGTGGGTTATAGCAGCATCAATTCTACTTTCAGCAACGTTCCGACTTATTCCTGGACAGTTGAGGTTATCACGCACGAAATAGGTCACAACCTCGGTTCTCCGCACACGCACGCTTGCGCCTGGAACGGTAACAACACGGCCATTGACGGCTGCGGCCCGACGGCTGGTTACAGCGAAGGTTGTAACGCCAACCTGCCAACTAACGGCGGTACTATTATGAGCTATTGCCACCTGGTATCAGGTGTTGGTATCAACTTCAATAACGGTTTTGGTACTCAACCCGGCGATCGTATTCGCTCAAGGGTTTATAACGCTTCCTGCCTGGCAGCTTGTGGCAGTGGCGGCGGTGGCGGCTCCTGCACTTACAGCACACTCAATTCCAATGGCTTTGACATGAACTGGGGCATCTGGGCTTCGGGTGGTGTGGATTGCGCGCGCATCAGCAATGCGACCTATGCCAATTCGCCAACTTACAGCATTCAGTTGCGCGACAATACCGCTAATTCTGTAATGACGACCAGCAACCAGAATTACACGGCTTACAGTGAACTGACCGTGACATTCTCGTACATCAGTGTGAGTTTTGAATCAGGCGAAGACTTCTGGGTGCAGATTTCAACCAATGGCGGTACATCTTACACGACAGTAGGCGATTACAATGCCGGTACTCAATTTACCAATGGCGTTCGCGGTTCCGGTTCTGTTGTGATTCCGGGTCCATTCAGCAACAACACCCGCATTCGTTTCCGCGCCGACGCCTCTGACGACGGAGACCTGGTGTACATTGACGACGTGGTGATTAAAGGCTGTGGCACTTCCTTCGGCGGCGGTTCATCTGAAAGGAAAGAAGGCGCCGATGTCATCCTGGCTTCAACGGATGCCAGCATTGCAGATTTGAAAACCAGTCCGAACCCTGCTGCCGATATGTTCAATATCGAATTTACGGCCAATGCAGAAACAGATGTTCAGGTGATGCTGACTGATCTGACAGGTCGTACGGTGATGCAAAACCGTATTCAAGCGCAAAATGGCGTTAATCGTCTGGCAACGCCTGTCGGTTCGCTGGCTGAAGGCCTGTATGTTTTAACAGTACGTTGCGGCGACCAACTGATGACTGAAAAAGTCGTCGTTTCGCGCCGATAGTGCTTGGGTAAATTATTTCCAAATCAAACTTTTTATACTCGCCGCTCCGAACGTTAAAGTGTTCGGAGCGGTATTTTTATTATTGCATCGCAAAATCCTGATTATAATCGGCAATTGTATGATTGAGCACTTCAGGGACGAACACCGCTGGTTGAGTAATTTTTATCCATGTATTATCCTGTTCCGTGGCAAACGATATCCGTCGGTCGAATACGCTTATATGAGTGCTAAAAGTGACGATAAATCATGGAAAAGAATGTGCGCGGATACGCGGGTTAAACAGGGTGAGATAAAGAAAAAAAGCCGCCACCTGACGTTGGTAGCTAACTGGGATGACATAAAAGTTGATGTGATGCGGACTTGCCTGGAACTTAAATTTGCACAAGAACCTTTTAAAACCTGGCTCCTGGAAACGGGTGAAATTCATTTACAGGAAGGCAATACCTGGGGTGATACATTCTGGGGGGTAGATGAAACAACCGGTGAGGGGCAAAATATGCTGGGACAACTCATCATGGAAATTCGACAACAAATTCAGTCAACCGACAATCAATATGACAAATCTTGAACTTATTCATCAATTCTACACCGCGTTTGCCAAAAACAACATTAAAGGCATGCTGGATTGTTACCATCCAGACATTGAGTTTGAAGATCCTGCTTTTGGGAAATTGAAAGGCGAGCGCGCTAAAAACATGTGGCGCATGTTGTTGCAAAATGCCCAAGGCGGCATCAATATCTCCCACACGAATGCCTCTGCCGACGACCAGCATGGGTCTGTCAACTGGCGAGCGGAATACGTTTTCAGTCAAACGAATAGAAAGGTGGTGAACCTTATTGCTGCGAAATTTGTATTTAAAGATGGCAAGATCATTCAGCACACCGATGCTTTTGACCTGTACAAATGGAGCAAACAGGCTTTCGGACTTACGGGCTGGCTGATTGGGTGGACGCCCTTTTTCAAGCATAAATTGCAACAACGTACCAATGGGCTGCTTGAGAGGTTTATGAATGCTTCATCAGCGGCAAAGTGATTTTGAAAAAACCAGGAACCATTTTGTTGATTTTGAATGTTTTATACATGGTTTTTATTTGAAATTATTTTGCTTTTACTCTAAATAACTATGAAACTAAGCCATTACATACAGGTCATTCAAGTTCACCTGATTACTACTCACGCTCAAATATTCTCCTGGTTTGATTTGCCGGCAGAGGTTAAAAATTACCGCCCGAAGGATAATGGCTGGACGATTTCTGAAATTTTAGAACATATTGCCTTAACCAGCCATTACCTGATGATACTGATTGATAAAGGGGCTGCTAAAGCCAGGCAAAATGCTAATTCAGCAACATTGGAACAAAATAATGCACATGATTTTGACCTGTCAAGACTTGATAAAATCGGCAGGCACAAGTCGTTCGATTGGATACGTCCTGAGCACATGGAACCCAAAGGGCTAAAAACCGATTTTGATGTAAAACAAGAAATGATCGAGCAGGTAAACAGATGTCTGAATCATCTGGACACCCTTAAAAACGGAGAGGGCTTGTTGCATACTACAACAATGACTGTCAATGATTTAGGGAGATTAAACGTCTATGAATACATTTACTTTCTGAGTAAACACGCAGAAAGGCACATAGCACAATTGAATGAAAATAAGCGGGAATTTGAAACTCTCCTCACTTTCCCGCAGATGCCATAAAATCTGCGGGAAAGTGAGGCCCGATATTGTATTTATTTCCACACTTCCCACCATTTTTTAGGCGGGTTATAGGGTTCTTCTGGGGCAGGTTCAACCGGGGGTGCAGGGTTTTTTAGTTTTTCTTCCCTTGCCTTTTCCAGAATCGGCTTCATGAGTTGATCAATATTTTCTGGATTGGCTACAACAGAAAAATTAATGGAAACACCCTCGGGAGCGTTGGATACGCGCGAGATCAAATCAACGCCATCATTGGTTTTGTACTTTCTGCCATCGCCAATCTTGACAATATCCCAGCCGCGTGCCTGATTGGCTGCTATCTGGCCGATATAATGAGATAATGCTGCTCTTTTTTCTTCGTCTGTTTTTGGTGCGCTCACAAAACCTTGTTCGAAACCATCCATCCTAAAACCATATACACCTATCATCATGATGTCAAAATATAATTCGTTTGTCATTTCGACAGCATTGAGGATAAATTTATCCACGAAGACAAGCAATGGATGACGGAAAGTGCTTTCAAAATCCAGCACGAATCGAATACCTGACGACTTGGTCCACTGTGCTTGCTCGCCGGTTTGACCGTTGCTGCTCTCACCGTAAAAAGCCATCACATACTCTATCGGAGTTGAAATGTTTTCTTCCTGATAATTGACCGGTCTGGCGATCATTTCGTCATCAATCATGGAAATGGCTTCCTCCCAATATTTAGGGTCGGCATTAAAGGCTATGGCGGAGACAGGTATTTGGGGCAAACCTCCACAGCCGCTTCTGACAAGCGTTCTGTCCTTATAAATTTTCATGTACAGCGCCGATTCGCCGCCAATGTTGACAGTGAGAATGATTAATTCAATTTCTTCTTTTTTCATTGTATTGAGTTTTTACTAGATGTGTAAATGTAAAACACGAGCGCCCTGTTCCAACCCGAAGGCATGAAACAGGGCGCTTGTTCAATATGGTTTAATAAAGCCGTGCAAGCAGTGAAATGAATTTGACTGGAGCAAATATAATGAGATAAAAACGTTTCCACACATTCCTTTTACAATTATTTACCTTCTCAAAATATGCCCGTCGGCTAAGGTGAAAATTTGTGCTTTTACAACTCAGGCGTAGAATATTTTCCGCAGATTTCGCAGATTAAAAGCGCAGATAACGCAGATTTTTTGCGAAATCCGCTGGAAATTTGTCTTACTCGAAATCAATAAGATGAACTAATTTTAAACTCAGCATCAGGGTAAATCCCCCATTCGGGTGTCTCAGGGTAAAAATGACCATGAATAAAAATCTCTTATTGCTTTTCGCGGCGTTAGCATGCGCTACCAACCTCTTCGCTCAAAAAATCAATGTTCATCAACCTCAACCTTTCCTGAATGTTGAATCCGGCCTGACTTTACGAACAACAGCCAGTACCGACCTCACTGAAGCGCTGGATTCGACTTTCGATCAAATTTCCGACCTGTCATCCATTAAAGGGTTTAACGCTGCCATCCGACTGCCTGATGGTACTGTCTGGAAACGCGCCAGCGGCCTTGCTGCTGAATTGCCTGCGCCGCAAAACATGACCACCGAACACCTGATGGGATATGGCAGCATCACCAAAACCTTTTTGTCAACCACCATGCTGCTGCTGATGGAAGAAGGGTTGCTGCATCTGGATGACAGCATTGGCATGTACTTGCCAGCCTATCCGAACATCAATAGCGGTATCACGATACGGCAAATCCTTAGCCATCGTTCGGGGCTGAACGATTATGTCTCGGAAAATCAGGCTACTGTGGATTACTGGCAAACCCACCTGGGGCATATCTGGGATCCGCAGGATGTGCTGAACAACTATGTTCTGGCGCCCAACTTTGAGCCGGATTCTTCCTGGCGATATTGCAACACCAATTATATTCTGGCTGGCCTGATTGTGGAAAAAATTGCCGAAAAACCCTGGTACATGGAAGTAAGGCAGCGTATCCTGGAACCATTGGGCCTGACGCACACCTTCGCTTATCCCTGGGAAATGCCCGGAAGTTTGCCGATGGCGCACGTGTTTTCAGACATTGACGATGATGGCGACCCGGATGATTTTCAAGGGAACGGGTTGCCGCTAAACGGCTTTTTTAGCCTGGCCAACAGCGCCGGTTGCCTTATGGGTACGCCCGAAGATGTTTCCTTGTTTATGCATCGCCTGATGAACGGACAGATTTTGCAGCCTGCTTCATTGCAGGAAATGAAATTTGATTATCAACACGATGGCAGCGGATTTACCTATGGTCTGGGTCTTGGCTCTTTCCCGCTACCGCAACCCCTCGAAAACTGGGGACATACAGGCGGTATCATTTATCAGTCCGTCGCGTTGAACATTCCCGCCGAAAATATCACCCTGGCTGTTCAACAAAACGATGACCGAAATTTTAACCCGGATGACCCGATTCCGGCGTTTGACCTGTACGTTGTTTTGGTGGAATTGCTCAATACCTACATTGAAAACAAGCAATCTTCCGGCATCATCGGACTGCCAGATGCTTTAGCGCACCTGAAGGTTACGCCCAATCCGGCCAGTGACCATATCCGTCTTGATTATTTTTCTGATGGGGAAAAGAGCGTTTTCCCGATGAATGTTCAACTGTTTGACATGACCGGACGGGTTATACACGAACAACAGATCAATCAAACCAGTAATCAAATTAACATCGCGCATTTACCCGCAGGGATGTATCAAATCCGCGCTGGAAAGTATAGTGGTCGAGTTGTAAAAAACTGACATTAGGTTGAATTATTTTCCATCCAGCCCGACGAAAGCCGGGCTGGATGGAAAATAATAAGCGGAAGTTTTCTGCTATATAATCCCGTTGCTAATCAACAGGCTTTCTCCTTTTTCATAAATTACATTGGAGCGACCGATGATGAGCGGATCCAGTTTGCCGATGGTTTTCATGTCGCGCTGTTCGAACGGGATTTTGTGCAGGATATAGCGCATGGCGTTCAGTCGCGCGCGTTTTTTGCAATTGGATTTTACCACAATCCAGGGCGCATCGGAGGTGTCGGTCGAGAAAAACATTTTCTCCTTGGCCTCAGTGTAGTCGTCCCATTTATCTAATGAAGCCCGGTCAATGGGCGAGAGTTTCCACTGTTTGAGCGGGTGTGTTTCGCGGTCTTTAAAACGCCTTTTTTGCTCTTCGCGGCTGACTGAAAACCAGAACTTGATGAGTGTGATGCCGCTTCTGACCAGATTCCTTTCAAAATCAGGCACCTGACGCATGAATTCAGCATACTCTTCTTTGGTGCAAAAACCCATGACGTGTTCTACGCCGGCGCGGTTATACCAGGAACGGTCGAACAACACGATTTCGCCAAAAGAAGGCAGGTGCTTGACGTAGCGCTGGAAATACCATTGGCCTTTTTCCTCTTCGGTCGGCTTTTCGAGGGCTACGACCCTGGCGCCACGAGGATTCAGGTGTTCCATTACGCGCTTGATGGTACCGCCTTTTCCGGCTGCATCGCGGCCTTCAAACAGGATAATCACCCTGGCGCCGGTTTTTTTGACCCATGATTGCAGTTTCAGGAGTTCCACCTGCAAGTCGTACTTCTGCTTTTCATAGCG
>JADZBJ010000480.1 GCA_020852155.1 Saprospiraceae bacterium
ACGATGTACCAGGTAATTTTATCCAGGAGCGGCACCTTACTGCGCATGGACTCTCGAAATCGCTCTTCAAAAATGTCTAATTCCGAGGCGATAGGTTGCTTGATGACATCGAGCGACATGTGGGCGAAGTAGGTGATGGTGTCTGGTATAATCCTGCAAATCAGAACCGGATTTTGGAAAAAAAGTTGGCAAATGTGCGGTTTTTATAGTCAATGAAAAGCGATTTTGAAGATTTCGCGAGGGTAATTTTAAAGAATTCAATAAAACAGCCCTGAAAGCATTGAAAACCTCTTGAATCCAGGCGTCGTTCTGGTCAATCGCCTGTTTCTACAAAATTTCGCGGCGTTTCATAAAGTCGCAGACGAAGGCTCAATTCCGCCGGAATATGCGGCCGTAAAATTTGCCAGATCACCAAGGCAATATTTTCGGCCGTAGGGTTCAGGTCACGAAATTCTGCTGTGTCGAGGTTGAGATTTTTATGGTCAAAACGCAATTCAACTTCCCGTTTGATCAAATCAGCCAACCAGCCCAAATCAACGACCATACCCGTTTCAGGGTCAACCGGGCCGGTAACCTGCACCTCCAATTCATAGTTATGCCCGTGAAAACTGGGGTTGTTGCACAAGCCAAACACCTGGCGATTTTGTTCCTCCGACCAGGTTGGATTGTGAAGTCGGTGCGCAGCGTTGAAATGCGCGCGGCGAAATACAGAGACGAGCATAGTTGAAGTTTAAAAGATGGAGTTTAGAGCGTGTTCGGGAATGGGTTAACAGCAAAGTTCGTAAAAGTGTTGATTTTTAATGGGTGAATAGGTGAATGCGTGATTGAGTGATTAAATGCTTGTAGGCCCAATAACCAATTAAACACTCATCCATTCACGCATTCAGTCATTCACTCACTACCTTCGCCACCCTGTTAAAAAAATCACTCCACATTGGCCGAGACTTTTAGCATAAAATTGCCTGTTTTCGAAGGGCCTTTCGACTTGTTGCTGTTCTTCATCGAACGCGACGAACTGGATATTTTCAATATCCCGATTTCGAAAATTACCGATGACTTTCTCGACTATTTGCGCCACATGGAATCCATGAGCATTGATCTGGCTTCTGAATTCATCGTGGTGGCGGCAACGCTCATGCGCATCAAGGCCAAGATGCTGCTGCCGCGCAAACAACTCGACGACGATGGCAACGAAATTGACCCGCGCCGCGAACTGGTGGATCGCCTGCTGGAATACAAGCGCTACAAGGAAATACTTGACGATTTGCGCAGGCTGGAGGAAGTGCGTTCGTTCATGAATCCGCGCGGTTTTGCCAGCGAAGAGGTACGTCAACTGGCCCAGCAAGCCCTGGCCGACGCCGAACTAGAATCCATTTCGCTGTACAAGTTGCTGCGCGTGTTCGAGCGCCTGGTTTCAAGGTTTGAGGAGGAGCAAAAAACCAAGCGCATTCATACGGTGTACAATTACAATTACACCATTCAGGAGCAGCGTTCTTACCTGAAAAACATTGTCAAAAAAGGAGAAAAAGTTGATTTCGAAGCGGTTTTTCTCAATCTGGAAAACCGCATTCATGCCGTCGTGACATTTCTGGCCCTGCTCGAATTGCTGAATGCCCAGGAATTATCACTCATTCAGGGCGAGGGCATGAATAACTTCTGGATCACGGTTGAGGAGGTTTGAGCATACTGTTTTCACAACGCAGAAGACTAAGATGTGGAATTCACACGCTGCGTTCACCGTGTTTAAACTCCGTGTTCTCCGTGTTTAAACTCTGTGCTCTCTGTGTTTAACCTCCACGTTCTCCGTGTTTAAAATAAAACTATACCAACCCAATGAGCAACTGCCTGAATTGCCAAAAGGCATTGGATGACGCTAAGTTTTGCCCGAATTGCGGCCAGACAGTCAACACTTCACGCATTACGCGCAAGACGATGTGGCAGGAGTTTTTGCGTGTTTACCTCAACTTCGACAAGGGCATGTTTTTTACGCTGCGTCAGGCGTTCCTGCAGCCGGGCGCTTCGGCAAAGGAATATGTAGCAGGTAAACGTATTCAGTATATGAAGCCATTGACCTTCATTGCCATTGCGTCGGCTGCTGCTGAAGGCGCTACCCGAAAACTGCCCAAAGATTTCACGCCATTATATCATGTACAGGGTATTCCAGAGGCTTTGATCTCGCTGACAATCATTGGCACCTTCATTAGTCAGTGGTTCATCAAAGACGAACGGTACAATTTCTGGGAAAGGGTAATTCTACAACTATTCGTTGTTTTTGCCGGATTAGTGGTCGTGACCGGCATTGCCTTTTTCTTGCCCCGGTCACTGTCAAAATGGGCGTTTTTGGCCTTCCCGCCAATTTTTGCCTGCTTTCAGGCTTATGCTTTTTGGCAATTTTTTGATTTGAAAACCCCGAAATCTATGCTGATGGCCACCCTGGCGGCGGGCTTGTTAACCATTCTGGGCATTGAAGCACTGGATTGATTGCTCGCCCTTTACATTCATCGGCCCGAACCCGTTACATTCCATTTGGTTTGCCCAAAAAAAATAGTTGCAATGGCAACGTGCTCCATTACAACTATTCTCATTTCCGAAAAATTCGAAAATAGCAGGTACAGTTATCAGACCTGACTCGTACCGGAAGAAACCTCTTCCCAGCCCAATTCATTTTTGATTCTGTTTTGTAATTCCGGATTAATCAGTCCCCTGGGGACGTCGAGGTGATTGGCTTTCAATCTCCTTTGAAACGTGCGAAGGCTCATTCCGAACTCTTCTGCCAGCTGCTTCTTGTTTTTAGCTTTGGTTGACAACATGATGAATCGAGTTTGAGATTATAGGATAAAATTGGTCAACACTGTTGTGTGGCTGGCCCCGGAAAGCCTTGGCATAACAGCATATTGGGTGGCCGGGCAAACGGCCGTTCAGCAAAAATACATAGAGGTTGTCATACATGTACTTTTTTCTGAAAGCAATATAACGCGGAATGGTGTTTGCGCCAAATACCAGCACCCCCGCAAAGGATAACCCTTGCGGAGGTGCTGTTTACGGCCTAAAAACTGCGATAAATTAGTTGCAAATACTACCGTCAGTACCGCAAGGGCAAGTCAGGTTAGAGAATGTGCAAGAACCGTCGTCTTTTTTGGCCTGACAGATGTACGAGATAACATTGTCTGTACCGGCAACAGTTTGTTGATAGTGATACGACATCAGGTTGCTGGTGCAGCCCGTCTGGTGTTTAATCTGCGACGTGATATCAAAGTATGGATCAGGCAGCGAGCTGTGTGTCATGCGGTGCTTGATATCCATGGTGGTACCACCTTTTACGGTGAAATTTTTCATGCCCGGCGAGCTGGGGCTGACTGTTACAGTTGTAACCACATTGCTGGAGTTGATGTACGTCACACGTACATAGTCGGCACTGGAAGCCCAACTGCCAATTGCACTAAGTACAAGTGTGTAATTGACACGATCCTGAACGCCGGTGGTGTTCAGTTCCTGCGCATGACTGGCCGCAAACCCGTCAATATCCGATTGCAATTCCTGATCGTACAGCAATTGCGCCGGATCGGCAACCTGGTCGAGGCTGGTTTCGGTTTTTTGGCAGGATTGTAAAATTGCGAAGAAGGTCAGGGCGAGAGCGCTGACAAAGAGAATTTTTCTCATGAAAGGTAAATCAATTAATGGTTAATGAAATATCGAATGATTATGCATAAAAACTGATGACACAAAGGTCAGTCATTCCGACATGCAGGGTGAGTGACAAATAGCGACAATAGAAGCCATTTCGTGCCATGAGAGGTTGCTATTGACACAAAGCCTCCGACACATGCTTTAAACCCAATTAAACTCCGATACTCATCGTACACCTAATATCTTGCTGCTCAAAAAAAATGCATGAGTCGCAACTACATTAAAGAGGTTGTAAAATGGTTGTTTGCCTGGCCAAAAGAGGAACAGCAATATCGGCAATTGGCCGTCCGCCTCGGCTTCTTGTACCTGACCGAATTGTTTGCTTACCAGGGTTACAGCCTGTTGATTAACCAAGCGAATTTTAAATTCCTCGAACGCAAAGACGGGGTTGTTTTATCGCTGCACATTGGCATGTTGATCGGCGCCATCGCCTGGTGCGTGTGGTTGATTGCTGGCCAGCGAAAAACCTATGGATCGGCCTTCCGAATATCAGCCTGGTTGTGTTTGGTCACTTCATTTCTCGTATGGTTTCTGTCAGCATTGGTGGCCGCCGGATGTAATGAAATCTCCTGGCAATGGTTCGCCCTGGCGCGCGCCATTTTTGGCGCAGCGTTTTCGGCCGGTCTGGGTTTGACTGTAGTCTTTATTGCAGACCAGTTTCCACGATACCTGCGCACACGCGGGGCGACGCTGGCTTGCGCCATTGGTTTTATTGGCCCGCTGCTGGCCGCGATTTCTTACTGGATTTTCAAAGCCATATTGCCCGAAAACAATCAATGGCCGAGTGCCATCAACCTTGGGGTTGGTGTTATTCTATCCTCCATTAGCCTGATCGGCATTATCCGGCAAAACAAGCATCAGGTATTTGAACACTACCTGTTTGACCAATCGCCGGCAAACAGCATTGGGAGCGGATTTAAACGTATTGTCCGCTTTTGTTTCAAAGAAAAGACGACAACAACCGTTTTCTGGAGTTGCGCTTTTCTGGGCATCAGTATCTCTTTTTTCTCGGATTTACTGCACCTGTTGCCCAGGATGAAAGTTTTTAAAGAAGAAATTGCTCCTCAATCTATTTTTTTCTTTCGATACCTCGGCATCGGGTTAGGTACCATCTGGGCTGGCTGGTTAAGTTGGCGAAAACAGTCCAGACGCCAGGTTTTAACCAAGTGGTTGTGGTGGCAGGCAGTAGCGCTGTTTGTACTCTTGTTGCCGCCCGTGCTTTTTCAAAAGGATTCGTTCGATGCACAGGTACTGAAAATATACTTGAGTGTTGCCATCATGCTATCGGGTTTTGCCAATGCCAGCTGGATAGTCAACCTCTTGCAAACCTGCGAGCAATTCGGACGTACCTACCGGGTTGTCGCTGTGCTGCTGGCCATCAACGTGTATCGTTTCGGCAGTATCGGACTGATATTTATGAATATCGTCTATACAGACTGGTTTGATCAAATTCCGGGTGCACTGTTCGGATTGGGATTGATTTATGTCGGTATTGGGCTGGTGGCCAACCGGCAATTGCGCAACAACTTTGAAGGGGACGGACTCGATGCGCAAAATGATCCCGACTTACGCTCCCTGTCTGGCCAAACCACCCGCGACAACCTGCTGAATATCCAACCCGTTCACTGGAAATCCGAGCAGGAGTCCAATTTTTTGAAAGAAGTCAGCCGGGTCATGCACGAACGATTCGATACCGAATTGGCCGATAACTACTACATGAGTACCTTGTACTTTGCGCATGAACACGACGCCCGACTGGGTACCTCCGGGGCGTATCACACGCGCGAAGGATCATACCCTGTACGCGGCATTCAGCATTCGGATTCGCACCAGTTTAGCGAGGTCGGCGAAGAACTGATTGAAACCGGCGTCATGGCAAGCCTCGCTGTCTGGCTGGAGAAAGAAGCCGACATCGCAGGCATATTGATCTGGTTTGGCGGCGACGGACAATGCATTGACCACACACGACTGGGTAGCGATTGGCGAACTTTTAACCTGAGCAGTATAAATCTACCCAACAACTGGGAGGATTTCTATAACCGAATTATTAGAGAGAATCATAGCCTGGAAGATCGTCAATGCGCGCTGACAGAATTGTCCAAAGACGCCGAATTCGACGAAACCGCCTGGGCAACATTCAAGGGTGAAACAGAAGATCCTCTGGCGGACAAACTTCGCCTTAACCTGCTGTTTCAATGCCTGGAAGCACGCGGGCGCTACAAACCGGGTTTATTGTTTGTCTATTACGTCAAGCCCTGGGCTACACAGCAGGCCGATTTGCGCGGCGTCCTGTTTTTGAAAATGGCAGACCAATTGAGCGGCGTACACCTGCTCGAACTTCGGGAAATACTCGCCTGGGTGTTGCTTCAGCGCGCGGCAGCATTGTTGCAATATTCCAATCGTCGAATCGAACGCGAAGAACGACATGCCAACTGGCATGAACTGAACACGCTGGTGACACGCCTCGAAAACACCGGGCACTGGTTCCGGGCGTTGGAAAAAAGTGCAGGCAAATCCGGTTTCACAGACCTGAAAACACCGGATTTCAAAGCAAACTTCCAACCCGCCCTGCTGACCAGCCGCCATCTGCGCAACCTGAATGAATACTACGCCTTTCTCACCAAATATACAGAAGGACGCGACCCTGACGCATTAGCCCTTGAGCACGCGCCATTGATTCAGCCTCACAATATTGACCTGAAATCCGAACTCCTGCGCGAAGTGGAAAACCTGAAAATGAACCCGGCTGTATTCCAGTTTTCTGAGGCGCTGCCGCCGGAAGATCGTGACGAGATGATTGAAAAATGCCTGACGAGATGCCGTGAATCCATCGAACAATGTTTCGAACATCAGCAAATTGACGTCATAGCCAACCCGACCGGCTTTCGTGTGGTGCTGCACGAAATCATGAAAAATGCCGCCGCGCACGCGCATCATACAGCGCCGCGCATCGGCGTCAGCACGACTATGGAACCGGACGGAGCCTTTGTCCTGCATTTCCAAAACAACTGGAGCGAACAATTCGACCGTGATCCGGCCCGCCAGCAACGCTTCATTGAGGCCATTCGACACGGCATCGCGCACAGCAGCAACAACTTCGGCATTCGCAATGTGCATCGTTTCATCCATGCGCCTCATTTCAGTACGGCCCCCTGGCAATTTGATTGCGCTGACCCGCGTGCTTCGGCCACTAAATACACCGATGTTTTTCTGAAAATCCCGGC
>JADZBJ010000481.1 GCA_020852155.1 Saprospiraceae bacterium
ATTCATCATTCATCATTCATCATTCATCTTCCCCCTTCTAATTTCGTATTCAACATTGGGTCGAAGTGGCTCACCGAAATAGGGAATGGTTACTTCACGGACGACTTTTGCGCCCAATTTTTCCATTGCTTTTCTGGAGCGCATATTCTGAATACCGACGTGAAACAGCACTCGGTTGAAATACTGAAAGGCATAATCCAGCAGTAAAGTTTTGGCGGCGCGATTGTGTGGGCCACCCCAATATGCCCTGGTCAGAAAAGTATAACCAATGAAAACCGCATCGCCCTTTTCATCCCAGTCATAGTAACGCGTACAACCGATGACTGCACCTGATGGCGCATCCAGCATTAAGAAAGCCCCACCGGATTCGATTGCGCCCTTGAAATAATTTTCAAAAACATCTCTTTTCCATCGGTCAGGGTTGGGATGCTGCTCCCAGATTAACGGATCAGAAGCGGCAGCATAAAGTTGTTCAAAATCGTCCGCCTGCAATGGTTGCAAGCGGACGATTTCATTTTCTAAAACAGGTTGGGGAGGAAACACTTTTTTAGTGGTAAGTGGTGAGTGTTAGTGGTAAGTGTTGACTAATTGTGTATTTGGTTATTTGGTTATTTGTGTATTTGGTTAACTGGTTAACCAATTAAACAAATAACCAAACCAAACAAATAACCAATTCATCAATCTTGCTTGATGAATTTCCGAACGATCGTTTGCTCGCCGGTCATGATACGCAGTTGATATTGTCCTGCGGGCAAATCAGCGATATCAATGGGCACATTAGTCTCTGTGACGTTGTGGACGTTCCAGGTATGTAACCCTCGGCCAGCAGCATCGGTCAGGGTGAGAATCAGGTCGCGCGCCTCAGGCAGGGATAAACCCAACGAGGCTTTGTCGTGCGCCGGGTTAGGGAAAATTTCAGCAAAAATATCGGAGGCTGTTGACTGAGTACCGATGGTTTCTGTCAGAATAATATTAAAAGACACAGAACAGCCATTGGCATCTGTTACAACCAATTGATAGGCACCTGCGGGTGCATTGAGCAAATCCTCTACCGAGGAAAATACCTGACCATCGCGCGTCCAGTTGAAGGTGTACTGACCAGAGCCTCCGGAAATATCCATGGTTACACTGCCGTTATTTTGGCCTTGTGTCGGATGAATAATATCCGTGGGAACCACCACAATTTCAGTCGGATTATCGAGTGTCATGGCAGCGTCAGTGCCGCAACCAACAGCGTCAGTCACCACAACACTATAAGCCACGCCACCTTGCAAGTTGGTAGCGATAGCCGTTGTTTGTCCGTCAGACCACAAATAGGTGTACGGGCCTGCCCCACCGGAAACGATGACTTCCAGACTTCCGGTAGCTGCATTATGACAATCAGGCTGGACAGCAGCCAATGTCGCAGAAAGCGCACAACCACCTGAAAAACAATCATCTACAATATCCACCGTGGAGCGAACGCAGCCCATCGCATCGGTCACAACGACGATATAAACCTGCCCTTCCGGCAACACATCGCCCGAAGCGCTTCCTTCAAAAACATAGGGCGGAACACCATCGGTCACCACCACCTGCAACTGAGCCTGGTCATTGCCGATGCATTGTTCAATGACTGACATTTGCAGCGGCTCGAAGGCGGCAGGCAGCGCGCCATCTTCAATTTTAATGCAAAAATCGCCGCTATTATCACCGCTCAGCCCAATTTGAGCGGCTACCTGAATGAAATAAGTCACACCCGGATTCAGTCCGCCCAGATGCAAATACCCTTCACATCGAGTCGGGTTGTCTGCACACAACAGCTCTTCCAGGTTACCGCAAGCGCCTTTCCAGACCGCTACGACATGCTGGAATTCAGCCCCTGAATGAATGCGCACACTACCTGAAGTCGGCGCCTGGAATTTATACCATACATCGCGGTCAACGTTGACCACACAAGACGGCTTAATGCCTGAAAAACCGGCAAATTCATTATTCCCGGCCGTACATGCTGCATTTATGGACAACGTAGTGGCTGCCACACATTCATCATTTGCAGGCGATATCAGTGATTTTTGGATAATTTGCGGGCATAATTCGCCTTCCACCGAGGCAAAATTGCCGGCAATCTGAACTTTATACACTTGTCCGGGATTCAGTCCGGTAACCTGCAACGACTTGCCCTGGTGTTCACCGGTTATTTCCTGCAAATTGTTGCACGCACCGCTATACACCGTGATGATGTCGGAGAAATTGGCATTGCTACTGATTTCCAGTATTTCACCGGGCGGCAATGCCGGTGCGGTGAACTGATACCAGACATCAGCGCGGGCGCGCTCATTGAGTGAGGGCAAAGGCGTCGGATTTTCAGCATTTCGGTTGTTGCCGCTGATACAAGGGCCATTTACCGTCAGGTTGGTTGCATTATTGCATTGGTCATTGGCTGGTTTGGTTGGGTAACCACTGGCCTGTTGCACATGGATACACATAGCGCCTCGCGCCTTTCCAAAAACGCCTTCAAGATTACTGACCCGAATGAGATAAGTACTGCCTGAAACGACATTAAACCATGTTTTTTCACCGCCAAAACCGTGCTCGTCGCGGTTGTTGCAGGCCACAGGCTGCAAATCGGCGCAGGAGCCGCTACATACCTCCACCAGATCATTGAATTCACTTCGGACATCCACCATGCCGACGCCCGTAAACAACGGCTGCCAGGAAAACCAGAGTCCGGTACTGCTTTTCGCGCCACCGCTACAAGCCGGCAATGGCCCGTCGAACAAAGCCGTAAGGTTGTCGGTTGCAGTACAGGGCGCTCCGGTGAGCAGTTGCGGCGCATTGGCGCATATATCGTTGGCGGCGCCGAAGCCCGTCACTTTTACGTTGTCAATACCGGCCCACCAGGCCCATTGCTGACCGTCGTCGTATTGGAAAATGACGCGCATTTGCGGTGCGCGAAAAGGCGACAAATCAAGTGTTACCGGAACATAATTTTCAAAAAACGGCCCGCCTACATCGCCCTCGGATTCACGAACCAGGTGTTCAGAGCCGTCACCATGCTGGACGATTACTGCGATTTTTTCACTGTAATAGCGCAAAATCAGATCGAAATTGAGTTCGAATCGTCCAAAAGCCGTACCATCAAACCACGGAGAAACCAGCCTGACCGTGCTGAAAGGAGTGTCCTGACCAATAAAATCATCATCGAAGAACACGAAGCATGTGCCATTCATGGAGTTTTCGCCTGCCAGTGCTTTGCCTTCCGTAATGACGCCAAATTTCCAGTCGTCCACACCGGCAACAATATCGGTTGACCAGTCGGCCGGTTTTTCACAACTATTAAAGGCTTCGCGAATGACATTTACGCCATTTCCGATACCGGTTACCTGAACATTATCGAAGGCTGCCCACCAGCCAAAACCGCCGGCATCGTCGTAGCGCAGAATAATCTGAACATGATCGGAATTAGACAGCACGGAAATGTCTGCCACAAAAACCTTGTGTTCATGGAGGCTGTCGCCTGTGGTGCTGGAAGCCCCTTCAAAGTGCGATAAAACATGCTCCGTCACGCCATCGGTAATCAGCACTTCCATAAACTCATCCGATTCGTTCCAGTCGCGATAGTGTATATCCATTTCAAGCCTGACTGTCGAATGCTGAGACGCATCAAAAGCCGGTGAAATGGCATTCCAGACAAAGGCAGGCGTTTGGTCGCCCGTGGCGTCGTCGTCAACAATCAGGCAACAGGTGCCATCAATAGATTCGCCGAAGCCATCGCTGTTTTGCAAGGTACCGACGTACCATTCAGCATTTTGATTGCCTGAAATATTCACCGTCCAGCCACCATCCAGGAAGCATTCATTAAAATCAGTGTAAAGTAGTTGCGTTTGACCGCCCAACCAGACGGGAATACTCAAAAGCGAGACAAGAAAGAGTAACTGGCGCATAGTTTGTACCGGTAGATTTGGGCCGAAAGGTAGATACAGTCTCACTGGTTTCCTATGGCATTCACCATGTTTAATTTTGAAAAAGATATTTTTAAAATCAAATTTGTTTTTTTAACACAGGGGATAGCAAATGTTCACTAATCTTGCCTTCTGAAAAACATACATGAGATGACTGCACGCTTTCAGATTTTTTGGGGTGTAATTTGTTGGTTGATTGCTCCATCATTATCGGCGCAAAAGACTTCTGATTATGTTAAAAACGTCAATAATGCAGACGTTTTTCTGGCTCAAAAAAGGCATCTGGATGCGGCGAAGGCCTACACAGCAGCATTTAAGTCGTTGGGATGGCAAGGGCAAATGGAAGACCGCTACAATGCAGCACGGGCATACGCGATGGTGGGTATCAAGGACAGCGCTTTTTACAACCTGTACCGGATTACGGAAAAGCGCAATTTCGATGACCTGAACCGGCTGGAACGCGAGGAAGATTTCAAAAGCCTGTATGCCGATGAGCGTTGGGGCGTTTTGATCAAAAAAGTAAAAGCCAACAGACCGGCGATGCCTGCATTGCGCGATACCCTGCTTGCCATTAAATTGAAAGATCAGGAACATCGCAGTTTGCTGGATTCTATCAATGCCTGCTGTGGGCGACAATCGAAGGAAGCGCGCGAATGCTGGACAAAAATCAGGCAGTCAGATCGTGAAAACCTCCCGAAAATCACGCAAATTCTGGATCGCCACGGATGGTTAGGCCCTGAGGATGTCGGCGAAGAGGGCAGTATGACTTTTTTTCTGGTGTTGCAACACAGTGAATTGCCAATTCAGGAAAAATACTTGCCCTTGTTGCGTCAGGCCGTTGAAAATGGCCAGGCCCGCGGATCCGAACTGGCCCTGATGGAAGACAGAATACTGCTTCAACAAGGTAAAAAACAACTGTACGGGACGCAAATCCGCATTCAGAATGAGGGGCAAGGTAAAGCATCCATCTACCCCATCGAAAACCCCAGACAAGTGGATGAACGACGACGCTCGTTGGGCCTCGAACCAATGGCCGAATATGTCAGCATCTGGAAATTGACCTGGAATGAGCAGGATATTGAGGAAATGGAGAAGAAATAGAAAAGTTGAAGTGGTTGAAAGTTGAAAAGTTGTTGAAGGTTGAAGTGGTTGAAAAGTTGAAGTTGTTGAAGTGGTTGAAGGTTGAAGTTGTTGAAAGTTGAAGTGGTTGAAAGTTGAATGTTGCCTGCTAAAAAAGGGTGTCATCATGAACGCAGTGAAGGATCTGGCCAAGCAGATGTGTACACCTCCCTTCGTGGGTAGCAGATCCTTCACTGCGTTCAGGATGACAATTTTTTTAGCAGGCAAATGACCACCTTCAACAACTTTTCAACCTTCAACAACATTTCAACTTTCAACAACTTTTCAACCTTCAACAAATAACCAAATCTCCAGATAACCAAATCCCCCCCCCCAGATAACCAAACAACCGCTATATCATCACATTATCACATCATAGATTATGCCGGAAAGTGCCGTTTTGACGCCAGACATTGTCGCCGCTACGCCGCCGCCAGTCGCCTCACTGCAACCGTATGTACCCACGGCCGACAAGCCCTGGAACGCCCGACGCGTAGCGCATCTGTACCGTCGCCTGGGCTTTGGCGCGACGCACCAACAGATTCAGCAGGGGCTGAGTATGTCGCCTGGCGATTTGGTAGATCAATTACTGGATACCGCCGCCAACCTTGGCACGCCGGATCCGCCATTTTGGGCTGCCTATACTTCAGATGACTACGCCGCCGACCCGGATCAGGTATTCGTCCACCGCGATCAGTTGCGCAAGCGATGGCTGTCTGAAATGCTGGATGAAAGCATTCGGGCAAAAATGGCGTTGTTCTGGCACAACCACTTCTCTACAGAGCTGGATGTGTACAATTGCAACAACTATTTGTGGGATTATTTTTCCCTGATTCACGAATATTCTTTCGGCAATTTCCGAACTTTTGCCCGTGAAATGGGCAAAAATTCAGCCATGCTCATTTACCTGAACGGCAACCTGAACATTGCTTCCGAGCCGAATGAAAACTACGCCCGCGAGCTCATGGAACTGTTTACGATGGGCGAAGGCAATGGATACACACAGGTGGACATCGTGAACATGGCACGCGCCCTCACCGGCTATCAGGCCAATATGTACGCTTGCCTGCCGCCTTATTACGACCCGGCGCTGCACGACAACAACAATAAAACCATTTTCGGGCAAACGCAGAACTTCACGTTCACGAATGCCCACAACCTGATTTTCACAGCCCGTCAGGAGCAGGTTTCAAGGTATATTACCGGAAAACTGTACAAACATTACGTTTACCAGAAAATAGACAGTACCATCATTGAGGGGCTGGCCGAAACCTTCCGAAACAGCACATGGGAACTCCTGCCTGTTTTGAAACAACTGTTCAAAAGCGAGCATTTCTTTGACGACAGCGTTATGAGCGCGCACATTCGCGACCCGCTGGAATCCATGCTGGGTATCCTGAAATCAGGCGGCGTGCAATCTGCTCAAATGACCAACGACGATTGGTGGAATGCCATCGCTTACTGGTCATACCAACTCGGTCAGGAAATGTTTAATCCGCCGAATGTTGCGGGCTGGAAAGGTTATCGAAACTGGATCAACGAAAGTACGCTGACAACTCGCTGGACTTACAGCAGTTACGTGGCCTATTTCATGACTCAGGTGGACGAAATGCGCGATCAACTTCGAGTACTGGCCATTAACCTGACCAACGAAAGCAATGACCCGTTAGTGATTACGGCCGCGCTGGTTGAACACTTTGTCGGCCAACAACTTGATCCGATCAACCTGCAAGCATGTCTGGCTTATTTCAAGTACGGAATTCCGGAAAATTACTTCCAGGATGGCACCTGGAACTTGTACTGGGATGAAGCGCCCGACCAGATCGTCAATATGCTTTATTACCTGGTGCGTTTGCCCGAATTCCAATTGGTGTGACATCCAACGATCACATCATCCAATTATCACATCATCACATCAGCCATTATGTGCGAAAAACACATCAACATACGACAAGGGGCAGCGCTCGAACATGGTGAAGCGCATGAACAGGAACACCAACTCTGGTCGCGGCGCGATTTTCTGTCTGCCACAGGTATTCTGGGCGCCGGAGGTTTGCTGCTGGGCAAAATGGGCATTCGCAGCTTTCAGCCCACGCCACTCATGGCGGCCCTGGCCAATGGCAACAGCGACCGCATCCTGGTGCTGATTCGCCTCGATGGCGGTAATGACGGACTGAATACCATCATCGAACGCGGTAATCCGTTCTATTACAACCTCAGGCCAACCATCGGCATTCCGGATAACCAACTATGGGCGCTTAGTCCTGAATATGGTATGCCGCAATATACTCAGGCCCTTGAGCCGCTCTGGCAGGATGGCATGATGAAGGTGCTTTTCAACGTCGGTTATCCCAATCCGAACTACAGCCACTTCCGCTCTTATGACATCGTGGCGTCTGCGTCCGAGTCAGATCAATTGGTCAACACCGGCTGGATGGGCCGTTTTCTGGATCACGAATATGCGGCATTCCTGCAAACACCGCCAACGGTGCCCCCGGCCTTGCAAATCGGCGTACAAGCCGACCTGATTTTCAAAGCCGATCAGGCCAATATGGCGCTGGCCGTGAGCAGTCCGCAGGAGTTTTATCAAATTGCAGCAACCGGCCAATTGTATGATACCGCGTCGTTGGGCAGTTCGCCGCGCGAGTTGGAACTGGCTTATGTACGCCAGACTGCCAATCAGGCCTTCCGATATGCCAGCACCATCAAGGAGTCGTATTCCAGGGGCAAAAACGAGGTAGATTACCCGACAGATAATTACCTGGCTGAACAAATGGCCATCGTTGCCCGCCTCATCAAAGGCAACCTCGGCACGCGCATTTTCATGGTGGAAATCGGCGGATTCGATACCCACGCGACGCAAGCCGACCGTCACCCGATCCTGTTAAACAGGCTGGCTACGGCTGTAAAAGCATTTTACGACGACCTCGGCGCTACCTGGAAAGACAAGGTTTTGGGCATGACATTCAGCGAGTTCGGTCGTACGATTTATGAAAATGGCTCATTGGGTACCGACCACGGCTGGGGAACCCCCATGATGCTGTTTGGCGGCGGCCTGGGCAATGGTTTTACAGGCTCTTATCAGGATTTGAGCAATCCAGACCCTTACACAGACCCGGAATTCAGTGTGGATTTCCGCTCGGTATATGCCACCGTACTGCAAGACTGGATGGGAACTTCGCCCGATCTGGTGAATTTTGTACTGGGGCAGCAGCACGACCGTATTGCCGGGTTAGTGCCTGCCACCACGCCTAACACGGGCGACAACGGCAAATGCGCCCTGTTGGGACACAACCCGCACCCTACCCTGTCCAGCACAGTCGAAATCAAGTACGCCATGCTGCAAAATGGCCCGGTTCGACTGCAAATTCTGGATAAAAACGGCAATATCCTGCGCACTTTGGTCAATGAATACCGCGAAAAAGGCAGTTATTCTTTTCCATTCCGTCCTTCCGACTGGTATATTTCACCCGGCGAATATCAATATCGCCTGATGGGTGGCGGACAGGTTTTTCAGCGGAGTTTGAAGGTGTAAAATGCACGAGCGCTAATGACAGATCATCGTCATTAGCGCTCGTTTTTAAAAACCGGGTATAAAAATCCGGCCTGGTAGCTCCAAGTGGAATCGAACCACTATCTGAAGTTCCGGAAACTTCCATTCTATCCGTTGAACTATGGAGCCATGCTCGAAAGCGGGGCAAAGGTAGGCCCGTTTCGGGATTTTCAAAACCCTGGCGGGTGCTTTTTCAATTCAGCCTCCAACCAGTCGCGGGATTGTTCGCACAATACATCGGCGTCATGGCTGTTCAAGGCAGGGCCGTAATGCACTTTTACAACAATATTTTTCTGGCTGAAACGTCGGGAGGCGTGACTGGAAAACGACTCATCACC
>JADZBJ010000482.1 GCA_020852155.1 Saprospiraceae bacterium
ACCGTTGTTTCCAGCATTATCAAACGCCTGAAACACCAGTTCGATACCATCATGTAGATTAAAATCAAAATCCGGAAATTGAATCCACCGCTGGGTGGCCGACTGGATTGCTCCTCGGTGGAAGATGAAGTGGATCTGACCAAATCCTGTCCGCGGTGCAAGAGTAAGTTTTTATGCTACGGCGATGAAACTTGCTGGTGTAAATCACTGACCAATATTCACCCGGCCACGCTCGAAACCCTGAAGCGTCAGTTCGGCACCAGTTGCCTGTGCGGCACCTGCCTGAGGCTTTACGCCGGTTGATGCCCCGATCTGACGAGCAGGGCCTGATGGATGGTCCAAACCTGTCTGACCAACGAATGCTGGCCATCGTTATGAATGACCCATTCCGCCAGTTTTTCTTTTTCAGCTTCGGGCAATTGATTCCGTATGATCGCCTTGATTTCTGTTTCGCTGCGACCATCCCGCTCCATGACCCGCTGAATGCGCAGGGCTTCCGGCGCGGCCACGAATATCAGGGTGTCAAGATCGCGGTAGCTGCCGCTTTCAATCATCAGGGCTGCCTCTTTCAGGGTGTACGGATGTCCTTCTGCGGCGCGGGCCAGATGCCATTCGCGACCATGTCGGAAAACGGCCGGATGGACAATCGCGTTGAGTTGTTCCAGCAGTGCGCGATCGTTCAGGATTTGTCGCTTGACTTCCGCAATGTGATAATCGCCGTTGGGTAAATAGGCGTTTTCGCCGAATACTTCCAATATGCTTTTCCTGACAGATTCATCATTTTGAATGAGCCATTTGGCCCAATAGTCGGCGTCGTACACTGGAATGCCGAGGGTTTGAAAAAGCCGGCAAACGGTTGTTTTACCGCTGCCGATACCGCCTGTGATGCCAGCTTTGAGGCACGTTTTTTCCATGATGATCCTGCCGCTATTTGCGGGGTTGTTTTAACCGCGCTTCGATGTTAACATTGATTTCTTCCGCGATTTTCTGATGCACAATTTTAGGAATACTGATGTTGTGATCGCTCAAGGGAACGCTGAAATCAGATTTCACAATCAATTCGCCATTTTTGATTTCCAGGGTGCTTTTGATGATGCGCTCCTGGGTAATGCCGTGTATCGAAAGTTGCCCTTTTGCCCGGACGGTATAAGTTCCATTTTGTTCAAAATCAATTTTTTCAATGATTTTTCCTGAAAAACTGGCGCGTGGATACTTGGGGCTTTCCATGTAGTTTTCGTTGAAATGCTCCTTCTGCAACGGGCTGTTAAAACCCTTGAGCGAGGTGATTTCCACAGACCAGGCAAATGTATTGTTCGTTGCGTCAATAGCGCCTTTCAGGTGATGGCTTTGTGCATCAATGATTTCGAGCGCAGCGTCGGAACGCAATTTGACAAGCCCGTCGTCGCAACGATGAGTTTGGGCGTAGATTGCCGGAAGGAACAACAGAATGGATGCAATTACTATCAAAAAACGCATTGGAAAAAGTCTATGGAACGAAAATAGTGACGATGATCCATTTTGCTTGATAAAATCACCTGAAACAGAAAAAATACAGGCTCAATCCTGTTCCTGAAATAAACAAGCCGCCTTTGTACTACATAGACAAAGGCGGCTTGAAATATGAATTTTATGGCATCAATCGCGCTTGACGGCAACGCCATCCATGCGGATCATATCCTGAATGACTTTAAGTGCTTCGAACAACTGAACGTCTTTTTTACGGTCTTTAATCCAGTCGTCGTTGCGGGCCATACGGGCAGTATCTGACTTAATAGCGGGCATATCAGCGGCCAGATTCTCGATTTTGAAGGCGTCAATCGGCTTGAACATATCTTCGTATTGTTCGGCCTCCTTGTCGAGTTTGCGGTTCCAGTCGCGGTATTTCTCTGCTTGCAGTGGATAGCGCGTATTGTCCTTGATCTTCTTGTAACGCAGGGCGTTTTCTTCCACTTTTTTAAACACCGGGTCTGCCTTTACGCGTGCCGCGCTGGCAGCCTTGAGTTCGTCCATACTGCGGATGTAATAAGCCTTTTGTTCAAACGGTACAGCGTCAATAGTCGTTGATTCGAGTGGGAAATCATTTTCGCGTTCGCCCAGATCAACATAATTGTAGAAGTCAGGCAATACGATATCCGGCTTAACACCGTCGAGTTGCGTGGTTTTGCCGGTTACCCGATAAAATTTCTGGATGGTCAATTTCATTTCACCCAGCGGTTTGACATCATCGGTTTGGGCCAGGTTGTCGAGGTCGAGGAAACGTTGAACAGTTCCTTTGCCGTAGGTGCCCGCCGAGCCGATAATGACTGCGCGTTTGTAATCCTGCATCGCTGCGGCCAGAATTTCAGATGCCGAAGCGGAGTAGCCATTGACCATGACCACTAATGGGCCGCCCCACTGAACGCGGCTGTCGTAATCCTGCATGATTTCGGGGTTTCTCGAACGGCTTTTAACCTGAACGATCGGGCCTTGTTCGATGAACAGTCCGCTCATTTGAACTACGTCGCGGAGCGAGCCGCCACCGTTATTGCGCAGGTCGAGGATGACGCCTGAAACCTGTTCGCGCTTGAGTTTTTCGATTTCCTTGGCTACGTCGGCAGCGCAGGAAGTGACGCCCTGCGGCGTGAAGTCTGCATAGAATTTAGGCAGGTAGATGTAGCCGATTTTTTCGGTAACGCCCTCGCTTTCGAGCAACAACGATTTGGCCAGACCTTCTTCCATGATGACCAGATCGCGGGTCAGGGTAATGACCTTTTCCGAGCCATCGGGCTTCTGAATGTAGAGCGTGACGCGGGTGTTTTTCGGGCCGCGTACTTTAGATACCACATCGTCCAGGTCCCAGCCCATGACGTCAATGGCTTCATCGGTGGCTTCGCCTTGGGCGATTTTGCTGATTACGTCTTTGGCTTGGAGGCTGCCTTCTTTCCAGGCCGGGCCGCCGGGGACGATCTCGGAAACCGTTGTTTTTTCGCCATCGCTTTGCAGGCGAGCGCCGATGCCTTCCAGTTTGCCCGACATCTGAATGTCGAAGTTTTCTTTTTCACGGGGTGAAAAATAACCGGAGTGCGGATCCATGACGGTCGTGAATGCGTTCAGGTATTGCTCCAGGCGGCGGTTGCGGTCCAGTTTGGCTAAGCGCTTGTAATATTTGTCGTAGATATCCAGCACTTTCACGCGCTGGGCTTCTTCGTGTTGTGCGAAGGTTTTTTTCTCGCCCTTGAAGTCTGGCTTTTCCTGTTTGTCCAGTTCTTCATTGATGCGGCTCAGCACTTCGTATTTCATCCATTTTTCCCAGCGCTGACGGAGTTCTTTGTCGTCTTTGGCCCAGTCGCTTTTCTTGGCATCGGCCTGTATTTCGTCGTTTTGAGTGAAATCAAGCGGGCGAGCCAGAATTTCGCGATACCAGTTCTGGCTTTTATTCAAGCCGGATTGAAGCATGACGA
>JADZBJ010000483.1 GCA_020852155.1 Saprospiraceae bacterium
AATGACCCAATTTTCAGTCAACTGAACGCCTTGAGGGGAAATATGGCCCTGCTCGATCAGGATTCTGAAAAGGATGAAGGGCAAAAGCGTCTGACCATGGATGCGCTCCGCTCCCAGGCCATGGTGCTGGAAGCAAAAATCGCCCAGGCTTATCCGCGCCTGTCTTCAGCCGGTTTTTTAGAAAAATTGTCTGATTTTGAATCAGGCTTCAGCATGCTGGCCGAAAACGAAACGGCGCTCGAATACTTTGTGGAGGGCGAATGGTTGCATTGCTTTGTCCTGAATTCCCGGGGGATTGTATCCTGGGAAAAAACGGCGTTCCCCGAAGAAGTCAGGCCGTTTTTAGCCTTTTTTAAAAATCCGAATGCCATCGCAAACGCGCCGGACCCGTACAAGTCATTGGCGTATACATTAGCGCAATTGCTGCTGCCCCCGCAGGCGCGATCTGCTCAAAAATTATGCATCATACCGGATGGTCTGCTTTGTTTTGTACCTTTTGAAGCCCTGCTGACCTCGGATTGCCCGGCTTGTAACCTGCGTAACGCGCCCTATCTCATCCGGACGACAGAAGTACACTACGCATTTTCCCTCAGCACCCTGGCCCGACAAAAAGAAATTCGCCCGAATAGCCGCCGGGGCTTGCTGGCTTATGCTCCCATTTTTCAACAGGGTGAACGCGGGCTGGCGCCCTTGACCTCAGGGAAAGAAGAGTGGCAAAGTTTTGGTTTTATAAACAGGACAGAGCGCATCGGAGGACAAGCATCTGCGGCCTCTTTCCTGACGGATGCGTCAAAGTACAGCATTCTGCATCTTTCCACGCATGTCAGTGCAGGGGAACAACCCCGGATTGAGTTTTATGACCGTTCTTTTTTCCTGCCGGAAGTTTATGCGTTGCCGCTGAATGCCGAACTTGTGGTACTGAGCGCCTGCGAAACGGGCCTTGGCGTGGAACAAAAAGGAGAAGGCGTGATGAGTCTCGCACGCGCCTTTGCGCAAGCGGGAGCACCGGGAATCATCTCCAGTCTCTGGAGCGTCAATGACAAAAGTACCTCCACGTTGTTCAATATTTTTTACAGTCAATTGCGCAAAGGCATTCCTGCAAGCGCTTCGCTTCGAAATGCCAAACTACAGTATTTAGACAACCCGGAAATCCGATCCAGCTTACAAACGCCCTATTATTGGGCAGGTTTTGTCGCTGTTGGGGACGATCGCAGCATTGCCGTATTCTCCTGGTATTGGGCCCTGTTTCCGCTGCTTGGTGCAATTCTTGTGTGGGTTTGGATGCGAAAGCGCAAGAAAGAACTGTAAATTCGAAAAATTTGTTGCAAAACGATGTACTTTTGCGGCCAATTTAATTCGGGCCCTGAAAAACAACAAACATCTACATACATGAGTGAAGTTCTATCCATTGTCATCCCGGCCTATAATGAGGAGCGGACCATACACCGCATTTTAGATAAAATCAAAGCGGTCAAACTCATCAATGGCATTCAAAAGGAAATCATCATCACGAACGACTGTTCCAAAGATGATACGGAAGGCGCTATCCGGCGTTATATGGACGCGAACCCTGAACTGAACATTCAATACCGCAAACACGAGGTCAATAAAGGCAAGGGCGCTGCGCTGCACACCGGCATTCAACACGCCAGTGGCCAATATATCATCATTCAGGATGCCGATCTGGAATACGATCCCGAGGAATACAACATCCTCCTTCCTCCGATTTTGAACGGCTTTGCAGATGTCGTCTTTGGCTCCCGGTTCATGGGCGGAAATCCACACCGCATCCTGTTTTTCTGGCACAGTATCGGAAACAAGATACTGACCTTTGCTTCCAACATGTTCACCAACCTGAACCTGACGGATATGGAGACCTGCTATAAATTGTTCAAGTCGGACGTCATCAAGCAACTGAAACTCAAAGAAAATCGCTTTGGATTTGAACCGGAAGTTACGGCCAAAATCAGCCGCATTCCCGATGTCCGCATCTACGAAGTGGGCATTTCCTATTACGGCCGCTCTTATGAAGAAGGGAAAAAGATTGGCTGGCGCGATGGGTTCCGGGCAATTTATTGCATTTTGAAGTACAACATTTGGTCGAAATAGACTGCTCTATTCCGGTGGCGTTGTCGAAAGGAAGGCTTTCGGGAAAGTCATCTGAAAACTGAGCCAGGGCAGTAGTACAGGTCGCCTGCCCTCCAGCAGCGATTTTGTGGGCATCAATCCATAAATCATCGCCAGATCAACAGACAATTTGGGCTTCATCCACCGAAGCCCGGATAGCGTAAACGGGCAGATTCCCTCTTTGGTGTTAATCAGGTAATTTTCGCTGACAAACCAATGGTGGCGGGAGATGCGCACAAGCCCGCGTACCGTTAAGGCCGGAACTGTCCAGTTTCCCCGAACGCTATTCTCTACTTCGTGCAGCCCAATGGCAAAACCATACCCAAAAGAAAGGTTTTTGTCCTCATTCCCAAAACCATAATTCACGTTGTACATGCTGATTTCCTGACCAGCAGGCTGATCCAGCAGCAGCACGTTGAGTTGAATGACGTGATGCGGATTGTGCAGTTTCCATCTTTTACCGGCCATGATCCAGGTGGGTATAAATTGCCCCTGACCCAAAAACATGGTCGGCACAAACCCCATTCCGGCATAATATCCCCGTGGATATTCCACATACACCTGCTGCAGCAGCAGTTCTCCATTTCTAAAAAGCGATTTGCGGTGCTTCTCATCCAACTCAAAATTGGTGGGCACTAAAAAATAATGAGAGGGTATGGGATTTTTCTTAAAAATATAACCCTGTTGCGCCATTATGGCCTTTGAACACAACAACAAGAAACACAAATAAAGGAAGCGCATGGGACAAGCATTTTCCACCATGAACCCAATACGCGCTGGCAGGTTGCCTTGAGTTAGTTTTTATATTTTTCTTCGAATTTCCGGTAGAGTCCCTTGTGTTTGTTGTCCAAACTAATGGTTCTGCCCTGAATAAAGGCTGCCGTCACCTGGCTAGTCCGCATGTCCAGCACATCGCCTTCGCTGATGAACAAAGTGGCGTCTTTCCCGATTTCCAGGGAACCCAAACGCTCACTGATCTGGAGTATTTTGGCCGGATTAAGCGTCAGCGCCTCAATCGCTGCTTCTTTCGGCAAGCCAAAACCAACGGCTTGTCCGGCCATAAAAGGCAGGTTTCGTTGTTTCCAGCTGCCATCGTTGCTAAAAGCGAAGAGAATTCCCTTTTCGTAGAGTTGGGCCGCCAATTTGTAGGGCTGGTCTATGTTGTCGTCATCCCGGTCAGGGAGGCGTTGTGTTGGGCTTAGTATGAGGGAAACTTCGTGTTTCTTTAAAAAATCGCTGATCAACCAGGCGTCTGAAGCGCCAACCAATGCTTTTTTAAGTTTGAATTGCTCTGCGAACAAAACAGCCTCCTGCATGGATTTTGCGCTGCCTACGTGGATGAACAGCGTGGTTTTTCCAAAAAAAAGCCCGCGCATCGCTTCAAAGCGAAAGTTTTTGGGTTCTGGATTTGTATTTTGAACATAGGCCTGCGCTTCTTCAAAATAGCGTTTCAAGTTCAATACATCTTTGTCATATGGATCG
>JADZBJ010000484.1 GCA_020852155.1 Saprospiraceae bacterium
CGGAGGCGGACAAGTACCAACGCCAACGCCTACACCCACGCCGACACCTGCACCGTCTGGTGGAGGTGGTGCAGTCGCCAGTAAAAAAGGCAAAATCACCAGCAAATTTGTGAACGTCAGAAGCGGCCCCGGCACCAATTTTGCCAAGGTAAAAGAACTGACTCAGGGAACGATTGTTGATGTTTATGAAAAGATCAACAATTTCTATCACCTGGGTAATCAGCAATACGCCAGCGCTGATTACATCCAGATTATCGCCACCAACGGTGCACCGGCAGCAGGAAGCAGACAAGGGAAAGTGACTTCAACTTTCCTGAATGTCCGCAATGGCCCCGGCACAGACAAACCCAAGGTCGGCGAACTCAAACAGGGCGCCTTAGTGACCATTTTTGAAACCAGCAGCAACGGCTGGCACCGCATCGGCGATGCCAGGTGGGTGATTGGTTCAAATGTGAAAGAAGTTTAATTTTTAATGATGAATGATGAATTTTTCATAATTCACTGCTAATCAATATATTCATCATTCATCATTCATCATTCATCATTCATCATTTTAAAAGATAAATGACATACGACGTTACCGTCATCGGCTCAGGGCCGGGGGGCTATGTAGCCGCAATTCGATGTGCTCAACTGGGCATGAAAGTCGCCATCATTGAACGCTATTCCGTGTTGGGTGGTACCTGCCTGAATGTAGGCTGTATTCCATCCAAAGCGCTGCTCGATTCATCAGAGCATTACCACAATGCCGCGCATCATTTCAAAACGCATGGCATTGACATCAATTCACCGAAAGTCAATATGCCGCAAATGATCAAGCGGAAGACCGAAGTGGTGATGGAAAACAACAAGGGCATCGAGTTTTTAATGAAAAAAAACAAGATTGACGTGTTCAACGGACACGGCTCTTTTGTTTCCAAAAATCGCATTAAAATTGAAAATGCCGAAGGCAGCCGCGAAATTGATACCGATAAAGTCATTATCGCCACTGGCTCAAAACCGGTTATGCCCGCCAATTTTAACTACGATAAAAAACGTGTCATCACCAGTACCGAAGCACTGAAAATTGAAAAAGTGCCCGGCAGTATGCTCATCATTGGCGGTGGCGTTATCGGACTGGAACTCGGCAGCGTATATGCGCGTCTTGGCACAAAAATTCATGTAGTTGAATTCATGGATCGCATCCTGCCTACCATGGACAGCGATTGCAGCCGCGAACTTTCCAAAAGCCTGAAAAATCTGGGCATGGAATTTCACCTGCGCTACGGCGTGACCGAGGTAACACCCGGAAAATCCAAAGTCAAGGTAAAAGCCAAAAGTCGCGATGATGAATCCAAGGTGCTTGACTGGGAAGTAGATTACTGCCTGGTGGCCATTGGTCGCCGTCCTTATACCGACAACCTCGGCCTTGAAAACGTTGGCATTGCCACCGACGAAAAAGGCAGAATTCAGGTTGACGATCACCTTCAAACCGCTGTTCCGGGCATTTACGCCATCGGCGATGTCGTACGCGGCGCCATGCTCGCCCACAAAGCAGAAGAAGAAGGCGTCTTCGTGGCAGAATACATGTCTGGCCAGAAGCCGCACATCAACTATCGCCTGATACCGGGCGTCGTTTATACATGGCCGGAAGTAGCGTCTGCAGGTTACACAGAAGAAGAATTAAAGGCTGAGGGTATTCCGTACAAACCCGGCAAATTCCCATTCCGCGCCCTGGGCCGCGCCCGCGCCAGCATGGATATTGACGGCATGGTGAAAGTGCTCGCGCACAAAGACACCGACGAAATTCTCGGCGTACACATCGTTGGCGCACGCGCTGCCGATATGATCGCCGAAGGTGTTGCACTCATGGAGTTCCGCGCTTCTGCCGAAGATGCAACCCGCATGAGTCATGCGCACCCAACCTATACCGAAGCGTTCCGCGAAGCATGTCTTGCTGCGACTGCCAACCGACCGCTTCACATGTAGTTTGAATGGCGCTGGCGCGCCGTTTGATGTTGTTTGATATTGTTTGATGCTCGCGTTTGAATGGCGCTGGCGCGCCGTTTGATGTTGTTTGATGTTGTTTGATGCTCGCTGACGCTCGCGTTTGAATGGCGCTGGCGTGCCGTTTGATGTTGTTTGATATTGTTTGATGCTCGCTGACGCTCGCGTTGGAGTGGTTTTGATAACTTGGATAACACCTAAAAAGACAGATTAAGGAGTAAATCAAAAAAGCAACTTCAAACGGCGCGAAGGGCCATTCAAACAACTTCAAACGCGAGCGCCAGCGAGCATCAAACAACTTCTAACAACATCTAACCACTTCAAACGGCGCGAAGCGCCATTCAAACAATATATGGAGCCCAAACAAAAAGCGCTGGAGATTAACCTGGATGATCAGGTTTATGGCGCATTTGCCGAGATTGGTGCAGGACAGGAGGTAGCCAGGCATTTTTTTCAGGCGGGCGCTGCGGCTGGCACCATAGCCAAGAGTATGAGCGCTTACGACAAAAAGGTAAGTGATGATATTTACGGCGCTGAAGAAAGCGGCAAAGGGCGTTATGTGTGTGAATCCAGGTTGTATAAAATGCTGGATCACGAATATGATTTGATGGAACAGCGTTTGCGCGAAGAGCGCCCGGATCAATGCTTTTTTGCTTTTGCAGATACCGTAGCGGCCATTAACTATCAAAAGACCATCAAAGGCGATGGCTGGCTCGGGCTCAGGTTTCAACTCAAGCCGGACAGTCAACCCAATGACCTTGTGGTGCATGTTCGATTGCTGGATCAGGACAACAAATTGCAACAACAGGCCGTGGGTATTCTGGGGGTCAACATGATTTACGGGTGTTATCGGTTTCCTGAAAAACCGGAAGACCTCATCGTATCATTGACCGACAACCTGCGCGGTCGCGCTGTGATTGATATGGTCAGGCTCGAAGGGCCTGATTTTACGGCGCTGGATAATCGCCTGATTTGCCTTTGGTTAGTCAAACATCAAATCAGTCCGGTAGCCATTTTTGGCCCTGATGGTCGCCCGTTGCACGCTGGCGAATTTCTGTATAAAAAAAGCATTCTGATTGCTCGCGGCAGTTACCGCCCTCCTACCCTGGTACAACAGGATATGATCAGAATATCGTTCGAACAATTCAGAAAAGAGCCGGGAGTAGATGCTTCCAAAGCGCATTTTTTGACAGAAATCACACTCGACAACCTGCGTTCGGAAGGACAACTCGACGAGCGCGATTTTATGGACAGGGCCGAATTGCTGTGCGCGCTAAAACAAACCGTCATCATTAGCAATTGCGTGCAGCACAAAAACCTGATTGCCTATTTCTCGGATTACAGGGTGCCGCAAATTGGTCTGGTTATGGGCGCGCGCAAACTGGAAAACATCATTCGAGAAACCTGCCACCAAAACCCGGATAACCTGCTGGGCGCTTTTGGTGAAATTTTTCTACACAAAGTCCGGTTTTACATTTACCCCGCCAAACCTGAAGGCAGTACGCAATTACTCACAGCCAACACCATACAAATACCCGATAATATCCATTTCCTTTACGATCACTTGCTGGCTAATCGAAATATCGTTGATCTGGAAGTAGTGAACACGAATATCCTGCATATTTACCACAAAAAAGTGCTGGATATGATTCGAAAAGACCAACCCGGATGGGAAAAACTTGTCCCCGAAGCCGTGGCTTTTTTGATTCGAAAGAAAGGTTTTTTCGGTTATTCAGGAAAACGATGATTGGTGGTTATTTGTGGATTTGGTTATTTGTTGAACTGGTGATTTGGTTATTTGAGGGGTCATTATGTTAATCATTCATGAGGCTAAAACACAAATTTTCAAAAACCAATAACCAGCCAGCCGATTCCACAAATAACCAAATCACCAGTTCATCAAATAACCAAATCACCAGTTCAACAAATAACCAATCCAGCACACAACCAATTCAACAAAAAAATAAAACACCTTGTCAGCATCCGCTTTAGTTGATCTTGCCGTCAGTACGGTTTTGGGATTGGTCATGCTGGGTGTCGGATTATCACTTTCTGTTTCCGATTTCACCAACATCATCCGCAAACCCCGGGGCTTCATCACCGCCTTGAGCGGTCAGATGCTGGGTTTGCCGATTATTGCGTTTATCCTGACCATGATTGCGCCCCTGCCGGCTGAAATCAAAGTCGGATTCATCATTTTGGCCTCCAGTCCTGGCGGTGCGACTTCGGGTTTTTTAACCTATTTGTGGCGCGGCAATGTGGCGTTAAGCATCACC